>NZ_CCBH010000142.1:0-140058 GCF_001368935.1 Novosphingobium sp. KN65.2 | reverse complement strand
TCCCCCCCAGACGGAGGGGGGCCGGAAACCCGGCCCCGCGCAGTTCAGTTTCGAATGCGTGACATTCGAGCTGCCGTGATCCTGAACCTCAGGCCGCGTCGGTCTCGTCGAGCAGCCAGTCGGGATCGGGCGAATTGACAGCGCGCGCGAACGTCCACATGTCGACGGCCTCGATCGCATCGTCGAGCGAACCGGCCACGACGTGCCCTTCCGCATCGCGGGTCACCGCAGCGATATCCGAACGGAAGCGCAGGGTGATACGGGCGAAGCCATTGTCCACACCGGCCGCCGTAACGGCGCATTCCTCGATGCGAATCAGGCGGTTATCCAGCGTTTCGCCAGCGTCGATGCGGGCATCGATCGCGGCCGAGAAGCTCTCGTACACGTCGTCGTCGCACAGGGCGCGAAGCTCTGCCTTGTCGCCCTTCCAGAACGCCTCGAGGATCATCCGGTAAGCGCTGCGCGCACCTTCGAGGAAGGCGAGCGCATCGAACCGGCGATCGACTTGCGCGATTTCGGCAAGACCGCGCTCCACCGACGGCGGTGCCAATGGCATTTCACGCAGGCGCTGCGCCTGGCGAGCCGGGTTGCGATCATCAGTCTTGGCGTCGGGCTTGGGAGCCGGAACGCGCGCTGCACCCGGCTGCCCCTGGCGGCCTTCGAAGCGTCCCTGAATGGGCTCTTCCTCATGCTCGGCACGACGCCCAAGCACGGAATAGAGCCGCAAGCCCAGGAAGGCTGCGATCATGGCCAGGATCACGATTTCCGGTGTCACGTTCCTTATTCCATCCCTTCTTCGCTGTCAGGGTAACCTGTGAAACTGCGGTTGCGCCATGTTCCGGCAAACAACCCTTCAGGCATTCAACTCGAAAGACGAGCCCCCGTTCCAGCGATTCAACATAACCTGAGATAGGTAGCCTTTACAAATGAACAACGCGTGAGTGGGCCGGTCGGGGCATTTTTTCGCCCGTCCGTTGCCCGATTGCCCGATGGCACCCCCTAACTTGATGAAAATCCCCTGCGCGAATCCACGTTGGAAGGCAAATTCACACGCTTCGGGTGTTCCACAGGGGGGCAAAATGCTTTAGGCGCGCGGCCAGAGTTTATTTCAGACCTACTTGCGGGAAGACAGCAAAATGGCCGACGACGGCAACATCATCTCCGATCTCAACCTCGGCAATGGCGAGGACACCGGTCCGTCCGCGGGCATCATCACCCAGTACGTCAAGGACCTCTCGGTCGAGAACCCGAGTTCGCCGCAGAGCTTCCAGTGGCAGGACCAGCCGCAGGTCGACATCCAGTTCAACATCGGCGCGCGGCCGATCGACGGCGAAGTCCATGAAGTCGAACTGAAGATCACCTGCACCTCGAAGGCCGAGGCCGGCACCGCCTATGTCGTCGACCTGTCCTATTGCGCGCTCGTGGGCATGCGCAATCTCGATGACGGCCAGGCGCACGCCTTCCTGTTCGCCGAAGCGCCGCGCATCCTGTTCCCCTTCGCGCGCCGAATCGTTTCCGACGCCGTTCGCGATGCCGGCTTCGCGCCGCTGATGCTCGAGCCGATCGACTTCAACGGGCTCTACGTCCAGCAGCTCCAGGCCCAGCAGCAGGCTGCCGAAACCCAGCCCGCAGGCCACGCCTGACCTCTGCCGAAACGCGGCTAACGCACCGGACGCCAAGGGACTGACACGATGAGTCTCGTCCGCAATGTCGGCACGATCGGCGGCCTAACCGCCCTTAGCCGCGTCTTCGGTTTTGCCCGCGACATGCTGCTGGCCCGCGTCCTTGGCGCCGGGCTGGCGGCAGACGCGTTCCAGCTCGCCTTCGTCCTTCCCAACACCTTCCGCCGGCTGTTCGCCGAGGGCGCCTTCTCGGTCGCCTTCGTGCCGATGTACACGCGCACGCTGTCCGGGGAAGGCGGCGAGGACGCCGCCGACCGCTTCGCCAGCGACGTGCTGGCGGTCTTCGTGTGGGTCCTGCTGGGCTTTTCGGCGCTGGCCATGCTGGCAATGCCGCTGATCGTCTGGCTGCTTGCCGGCGAGTATCAGGCGATACCCGGCAAGTTCGAGCTGGCCGTCACGCTCAGCCGCGTGACTTTCCCCTACCTCGGCCTCGTCAGCCTCGTCGCGATGCTCTCGGGCCTGCTCAATGCCCATTCGAAATTCGCGCCCGGCGCCTTCGTGCCGGTGCTGCTCAACATCGTGCTGATCACCGGCATCCTCACCGGTTACTTCCTGCGCGAGCACGGCGGCAGCGACGTAACGGTCGCCTGGTCGATCGCGGTCGCCGTGACGGCCTCGGGCGTGGCCCAGCTCGCCTACATGGCCTGGGCTACGCGCAAGGCCGGCGTGACACTGAAGCTCACGACGCCCAGGTTCACGCCCGAAGTGAAGCGCCTTGGCATGTTGATCCTGCCCGCCACCTTCGGCGCGGGCGTCTACCAGATCAGCCAGTTCGTCGACACTTTCTTCGCCACTTCGCTGGCGCAGGGCTCGCTCACCCTGCTCAAGTACGCCGACCGCCTCAACCAGATGCCGCTCGGCATCGTCGGCATTGCCCTTGGCACCGCGATCCTGCCGATGCTGGCGCGTCACATCCAGAGCGACGACAGGGCCGGCGCCCAGCGCCTTCAGGCCAATGCCGTCGAGATCGCCACCCTGCTCACGCTGCCTGCCGCCACTGCGCTGGCGATCTGCGCGCCCGCCTTCGTCACCGCCTTCTTCGTGGGCGGCAAGATGACCGGCGCGAACGGGGCGGTCATGGCCGACATCGTGGTGGCGCTGGTCATCGGCCTGCCCTCCTACGTGCTGGTCAAGGTGTTCCAGCCCGCCTTCTTCAGCCGCGAGGACACCCGCACCCCGGTCTGGATCGCGGCCGGCGCGCTGATCGTGAACATCGCCATCAACATCGTCGTCGTGCCGATCTACGGCATCGTCGGCCTGGCCGCGGCCACAGCATTCACCTCCACGCTCAACGTGCTCACGCTCTATACGATCCTGCAGGTGCGCGGCTGGTTCCACTTCTCCGGCAAGCTTGCCTCGCGCATCGCGCGCCAGATCGTCGCGAGCGCGGCGATGGGGGCCGTCCTGTGGCTGCTCATGCCGACCATGGCCTTGCGCTACGGCGGCAACGTGTTCGAGAAGGTCTGGTCGCTCGGCGTGCTGTGTGCGGCGGGCCTCGTGGTCTTCTTCGGCGTGGCCTATCTCGTCGGCGCTCTCGACAAGAACCTGCTTGGCCAGCTACGGCGTCGCCGGCCGACCGCGAAGGCGGAACCGGTCGATCTTTCGGAATAACATCAGGCTTCACCCATCATGCGTATCGTCTCCGGCATCCAGCCCACCGGCAACCTGCACCTCGGCAACTACCTGGGCGCGATCCGCAACTGGGTGAAGATGCAGGACGACATGGCCGCCCAGGGCGGGCAGAGCCTGTACTTCCTGGCCGACCTCCACGCGATCTCGATGCCCTTCGAGCCCGAGACGCTGTCCGCCAACACGCGCGAGATGGTCGCCGCGCTGGTCGCCTGCGGCATCGATCCGGACCGCTCGATCCTGTTCAACCAGGCGCAGGTTCCCCAGCATGCCGAACTGCAATGGCTGCTCAACGGCACGGCCCGCATGGGCTGGCTGAACCGCATGACGCAGTGGAAGGACAAGGCCGGCAAGAACCGCGAAGGCGCTTCGGTCGCCCTGTTCACCTACCCGGTGCTGCAGGCCGCCGACGTCCTGCTCTACCAGGCGACCCACGTGCCGGTGGGCGAGGACCAGAAGCAGCACCTCGAGCTGGCCCGCGACATCGCGCAGAAGTTCAACAACGACTTCGCATCGGAAGAGAACCCGGTCTTCACCCTTCCCGATCCGATCATCCCGCCCGAGGCGGCGCGCATCATGTCGCTGCGCGACGGCACGGCCAAGATGAGCAAGTCCGACCCTTCGGACATGGCGCGCATCAACCTGACCGACGATGCCGACACGATCATGAAGAAGGTCAAGAAGGCCAAGACAGATCCCGAACCCCTGCCCTCGGAGAAGGCCGGGCTTGAGGGCCGAGCGGAAGCCGCGAATCTCGTCGGGATATACGCGGTGATGACCGGCAGCACGGTCGACGGCGTGCTGGCCGATTTCGGCGGTGAAGGCTTCGGCAAGTTCAAGCCGGCGCTGGGCGAACTGCTGGTCGAGAAGCTGGCGCCGATCAACGCGCGCTTCGTCGAACTGCGCCGGGACCGCGACGCGCTCGACGCGATCCTGCACAAGGGCGCCGAAAAGGCCCGCGCGCTGGCCGTGCCGACGCTCGACGCGACCTACAAGGCGCTCGGCCTCGTCAGGGGCTGAGCGACCCTCAGCGGAAAGGCCGTCAGCCCAGGAGTTGCGTGCGCCGCCGGGCCCAGGGCTCGGCGAGCGGCGCGACTTCGCCCAGCGCTTCCAGGCTCGCCCGGTCGCGCTTGTGATCCCCTGCGATGAGCAGGCCGAAGACGCGCAGCACCGTCCACTCCGGATAAGGCCGTAACTCCAGCGCCATCGCGTCACCGGCGGCGACTTCGCCTTCCTCGATCACGCGATAGTACCAGCCCGGTCGCCGCGCCCTGACCGTTCCGGCATTGACCTGTGCGCCATCGAAGCGGTGATCCAGCTTCCAGCAAGGCTGCCGCCCCTGGCTCACCTCGACCAGCGCCGTGCCGAGCCGCCAGCGGTCGCCGATGCAGACCATGTCCTCGGTCAGCCCCTGCGTCGAAACGTTCTCTCCGAAGGCGCCAAAGTCATCGAGCAGCGGATGCGCACCGATCGCCTCGCGCCAGAAGGCGTAATGATCGTGCGGAAAGTGATGGATCGCCTTGTCCGGACCGCCGTGGACGGCAAGATCGGCCTGCTCGTCGCCCGCAAGACCAAGGCGGCCCACGCGCACCGGCCCTGCGACCGGTCGCTTGCCGATGGCGCTCGATTCGTCTGCGCCGCGAAAGCTGCGGACCTTGCCGCACTGGATGGAAAGAACGGAAATGGGCATCGGGGACATCGGACTCGCCATTTGCCTTTGTCTTCCTACATATAGACCGAAGCGCGTACGCCAAGACAGCCTGAAGCGCACCATCGGTCCGTCGCGGCTGCGCCTCCATTCAACAGCTATTCAGGCCGTTGAATCTAGGACAGTATCGCAAGGAATCGCGGGTCGCGTCAGGCGGGGCAAGACAGACCCCGCACGGATCGTGGAGAAAACCAGGATGTCACATCAATCCGGATCATTTTTGGGCAGGTTGCGCTTCGTCGCTGCTGCCATGCTGCTGATGGCGGTTGCCGCCTGCGCCACGCCGTTCAAGGCGGACGTCTCGCGCTTCCAGTCCCAGCTTCCGGCCCCTTCGGGGCAGACTTTCGCCATCGTCGCAGACGATCCCAAGCTGTCCGGCGGCCTCGAATTCGCCCAGTACGCCACGCTCGTGCGCGAGCGCATGGCCAACCTCGGCTACGTAGCGACCGAAGATCCGGCGAAGGCGGACATGATCGTGCGCTTCGACTACGGCGTCGACAACGGCCGCGAACGTATCCGTTCGACCGGCATCGGCCCGTCGTCCTACTGGGGCCCGTGGTATGGCTACAACCGCTTCGGCTACTGGGGCCCGTCCCGCTTCGGCTATTGGGGCGGACCGTGGCGCTACGGCCTCTACGACCCGTTCTTCGATGGCGGCGTCGACAGTTACACCGTCTACACCAGCGGCATCAGCCTGAAGATCGACCGTGCGGCCGACGGCCTGCGGCTGTTCGAAGGCAAGGCAGAGGCCCTCTCGACCTCCAATCGCCTGCAGTATCTCGTTCCCAATCTCGTCGAAGCGATGTTTACCGGGTTTCCCGGGAACTCAGGCGAGACCGTGCGCATTACAGTCGCACCGGAAAAGAAGTGATCTGACAGGCTCCCCCTTCGCATAGAGGGAGACACCGAGGGGCGGGTCCGCTGAGACATGCGGGCCCGTCCTTTTTTGCATCTGCTTGCTGGCTGCGCTGCCTATCGGGCCAGCCGTCTTCGCCCGATTTCATGCTCGGACGGACCCGACGGGCCGGTTCATGCGTTGCGATAGCTTGACGCGCCCGCCCCTAACCCGGACAAGCCCGAGCAATGAACACGTTCATGGCCATCATGTCGCAGCTCTTCTGGGGCGTGACCGTGGGCGCGCTTTCGGCGGCCTTCTCCTCGCTCGCCAAGGGGTTCGCGACTGTCGGCACGCTCGGCCTTGTCGGCTGGTACGGCGTGAAGCGCCGGCGGGCCAAACGCGAAAGCGCCAGCCGCGACGACTGAGGCAGCTCAGTTGCCGAGGGCGACGACCCCGCCGGTCGACCCGAATCCACCCTCACCACGCTCGGTCTCGTCGAGTTCCTCCACCGGCAGCCACGACGCCAGCGTGACCGGCGCAAGAACGAGCTGGGCGACGCGGTCGCCGCGCCGGATCTCGAAGGGCGCGTTGCCGTGGTTGATGAGGATCGCCTTCACTTCGCCGCGATAGTCCGAATCGACCGTTCCCGGCGCGTTGGCGACCGTAATGCCATGCTTGAGCGCCAGGCCCGAACGCGGGCGCACCTGGATCTCGAAACCCTGCGGGATCGCCACGGCAATCCCCGTCGCCACCGCATGGCGCGCGCCCGGTGCGATCGTCACGTCCTCGGCCGAGACGACGTCCATGCCGGCCGCGCCCGACGTCGCATAAGCGGGGAGCGGAAGCCCCTCGCCGTGCGGCAGGACCTTGATCGGCACGGGAACGTTAGTGGGCGAGTGCATCTGCAAACCTTTCTACGAGGATGCGCGCGACATCCTCCTTGGGCATTTCGGGGAGGCTGACGACGTCGGAGCCGGTGACGATGTGCACGGCATTCGCGTCGCCGCCCATGACATCGCCCGACACGTCGTTGGCAATGATCCAGTCCGCGCCCTTCCGCTTGCGCTTCTCCTTGGCGTACTCGAGCACGTTGTCGGTTTCTGCAGCGAAACCGATGAGGAGCGGCGGCCGGTCCGGCCGCGCGGCAACGGTGGCGAGGATATCGGGGTTCTCGGTCAGCAGCAGCGCCGGCGGGGCCGAACCGCGCTTCTTGAGCTTTGCCTTGGCGGTATTGATCGTGCGCCAGTCGGCGACCGCGGCGACCATCACCGCAATGTCGGCAGGAAGCGCATTCTTGACCGCATCGGCCATTTCCAGCGCGCTCTCCACGTCGACGCGGTCGACGCCCGGCGGAGTGGGCAGGTGCACCGGTCCTGCAACCAGCGTCACACGGGCGCCCGCAGCAGCAGCAGCAGCGGCAATCGAGAAGCCCTGCTTGCCCGAGGAGCGATTGGCGATGTAGCGCACCGGGTCGATCGGCTCCCAGGTCGGACCGGCCGTGACGAGCACATGGCGACCGATCAGCGGACCGTCCACGGGGAAGACCTGCTCCGGCGTGCCGGAAGCACTGGAATTATGAACCGCGCCCATGTCGGCGACCATCTCGACGCCACCATCGAACGGTTCGGGCCGCGAGAAGTCCGAGGCGCCGGAGACGAGGTGGTTGATTGCGGCCGGATCGGTCGGCGGCGCGGCGCGGGCGGCGCCCTTCTTGGCCACGAGCAGCGAGGATGCCGGCGACGGCGCAGCTTCGCGCGTTGCGGCCAGATCATGCTCGTGGTGCCCGAAGGAAATCGCCTGCTTGGCCTTCTTCAGCCCGCGCGAGATCATCGAGCCCGAAAGACCGCCCAGCCCCTGTCCTTCACCTTCGGGAAGGTCCGGTTCCGGCTCTTCGAATTGCGGCTGCCACTGAAGTGGATCGTGCTGGGGTTCGGGAAGCGCCCGGCCCGGCGTTTCACCGGGCAGCGGCGCGACTTCGACCGGGCCGAGCCCGAGCGCCCAGGCGATGCGCTGCCAGATCGCAATCGGGTCGGGCAGGCGGCCGGGACCGAATTCGCCGCAGGCCATCGTGCCCTCGTCGGGCTCCATGACGTCGACGCCCGCCTCGCGCAGGACCTGCACGTTGCGCACCGTGGCGGCATGCTGCCACATACGCACGTTCATCGCCGGCACGGCCATCACCGGCTTGTCGGTCGCCAGCATCATCGTAGTGGCAAGATCGTCGGCAATCCCCGAGGCCATCTTGGCCAGCAGGTCGGCCGTCGCCGGGCAGACGACCACGAGGTCCGCCTCGCGGCTGAGCTGGATATGCCCCATCTCCGCCTCGTTCTTGAGGTCCCAGAGCGTGGTGTAGACAGGTTTTTCGGACAGCGCCGCGAGCGCCATCGGTGTCACGAACCTGGAGCCGCCCTCGGTGAGAACGCAGGTAACCTCGCCACCTTCCTTGCGGATGTGGCGGACTAACTCACAGGCCTTGTAGGCGGCTATACCTCCGCCAATGACCAGAAGAATCCTGGGTCCACTCATCGTCGGCGCTTGTGCAACAGCATCGAAGTTCACGCAATTACTTTACCGCGACTAACCGCGGCCTTTCCCCTGATCCGGCTGCTTCCAACAATGCGGCAATTGCACGCGGAGCGAAAACGATGCCAGCGAACATCGCCGGCGCGATCATCGCGCCCCAGTAGAAGTTGTCCCAGCGTCCGGCGAGCATGAAGACGAAACCATACCCCGCGCTGAGCAGGAAGCCGAAGGTCCCGGCCCGCGAATTCCAGCCCAGCCAGCCAAAGGCCATGAGCACCACGGCGGGTCCCGCCAGCCAGTGCGGCAGGAACCGCAGATTGCTCGCCTGCACGACATTGGCCAGCCAGCCTGACAGCCCGCGCATCACCAGCCAAGGCGCGGAATGCGGGTCGCTGGGCAGGACATCGCGCGAGACGATGGCAAGATGCCATGCCAGCGCGGCGAGGAAGACCGCGACCAGCGCGATCCAGGCCCCGGCCTCGCGCCAGTTGCGGTAATAGAGCGCAGTTGCCGCCATCAGCAGCACGAAAGGCAAGGTATGCTCCCGGATTGCCAAAGCCAGTGCCGCGGCGAGGAAAGCCCCTGCCCAGCGCCCGCCCTGTCCAGCCGTACCGATGCGGTGCAGGCCGAAGGAGAGCGCGACGAGCATGCCCGCCCATAACTCATGGAGCGGGAAATAGTGACGGTTCAGCCCCAGCGAAGCGTCGACGAAAACCATGGTCGTCGCCATGCGCGGCAGGCGGCCGAGCGAGGTATCCTCGCGGAAGCGCGACCACCACGCGGCGATCACCCCGAGCATCAGCGCAATGGCAGCGACGATCTGCCCCGGCTCTCCCAGCCACGCGTCGAGATAGGCCAGCGTCGGCAGGCGCACGGCAAGGCCCGGATTCACCGGATAGTTGCGCGCCCGCTGCTCAGGGACGATGAAATCGTAATAGTTCTCGCCGTGGCGAATGCGCTCGATGGCCGCTTCGTAGAGGGCGATATCCTCGTCGTAGGGCTCATCGGCGGTGTCGACCGGCCCGTCCGGCGAGGCGACGATGGCCCCGGGCGTGCCTTCCGGTCGGCCGACCGGCACCATGACCGAGGCGACAAGCAGCAGGCCGAGGATCGCCAGGACCAGCCGGGCGAGCATCGGCGACCAGTCGGAAAAACGCGGCGCGACAGGAGCATGAGCCGAGGCAGGCGCAAGCCCCCCGGCCCTCGGGCCTAGCCCAGAATGCTCCAGTACGTGACGGCCCATGCAGCAATGCCCCCAGCAAGCGCTGCCACAACATAGCCACCCCAATGGTTAACATCAGGTGTGCCCGAAGCCTCCCGCGCCGATCTTCCGGGCCAGATCAGGTCCACTTCAGGCAGCGGCGCCTGTTCGGGCGCACCGCCCTTGGGCGGGAACTTCTCCTCGATCCGGCGTACCAGGTCGGGCAGGCGCGCCAATGTGCCGAGGTCTTCGCGCAGGCGGTCGGCGATCTTCGCTTCCGGCCCCAATTCGTCGCGCAGCCAGTCCTTCACGAAAGGTCCTGAGACGTCCCACATGTTGATCTGCGGATCGAGCGCGGTCGCGAGCCCTTCAACCATGACCATGGTCTTCTGCAGCAACAGCAAATGCGGCTGGACCTGCATGTCGAAGTCGCGGGTGATGGCGAAGAGCCCATCGAGCATCTGCCCGACCGAAAGCTCCGAAACCGGCTTGCCGCGCATCGGCTCGCCTACCGCGCGCAGCGCCGTCGCGAACTCCTCGACGGTGTGATAGCTCGGCACGTACTGGGCTTCGAAGTGGATCTCGGCGACACGGCGATAGTTGCCGGTGGTCAGGCCATAGAGGATCTCGGCCAGCCAGAGGCGTGCCTGTCGGTTGATCCGGCCCATGATGCCGAAGTCGATGGCGACGATGGTGCCGTCATCGCGCACGAACAGGTTGCCCTGGTGCATGTCGGCATGGAAGAATCCACTGGAGATCGCCTGGGTCAGGAACGTCAGGACCAGCTTGCGGGCAAGCCGGGGCAAGTCGTGCCCGGCGGCGCGCAGCGCTTCGAGGTCGCTCATCTTGACGCCGTCGACCCATTCGACCGTCAGCACCGAGCCGTTGGTGCGGTCCCAGTCGATGTCGGGGACGGCGTAGCCTTCGATGCCCTTCATCGCCTCGGCCAGTTCCGAAGCCGAGGCTGCCTCACGCCGCAGGTCGAGCTCGCGCAGGGTCCAGCGCTTGAGGTTGTCGATGACCGCGCGCGGACGCAGGCGCGTCGCCTCGCCGCCCAGCGCCTCGAGGTGTGCCGCGGCCCATTCGTAAGTGCCCACGTCCTGGGCGAACTTCTCGCGAATGCGCGGGCGCAGGACCTTGACCGCGACATGGCGGCCATCGGTCGTCACGGCCCGGTGCACCTGCGCAATCGACGCCGCGCCGATGGGCTCTTCGTCGAACGAGGAGAACATCGCCTCGATCGGTCTGCCGAAGCTCTCCTCCACGCGTTCGCGGATCAGCCCGAAGGCTACGGGTGGCAGGCTGTCCTGCAGGGTGAGCAGATTGCGCGCCGGCCCTTCGCCGACGAGATCCGGGCGCGTCGCCAATGCCTGGCCCAGCTTGATCGCCGCAGGGCCGATTTCCTGGAAGGCGCCGGCATAGTCCGGTTCCTTCGGCTGGCGCGTCCCGAAACGGGCGATGCGGCACAGGCGCTTTACCGGCGCCGGGGCATTGCGGTCCTTCTCGATCCCGCGCAGCGCACCGTGGCGCGCCAGCACCCGCCCCCATTTGAGCAGGCGGGCGATATGCATCACCTTGCCGGTCACGCGGTCGCACCCGAATGCCGCGCGCCTGCGGCCCTCGCCGTGGCATTACCGTTCGGGACCATGGCTGGCTTACACCTTCCAGCCCGAATGGATCGCGACGAGGCCGCCCATGATCGGCTCGACCTTGGTGTGCCGGAAGCCCGCCTCGCGGATCATCGCCTCGAATTCGGGCATCGGCGGGAAGCGCCGGATCGATTCGATGAGATAGCGATAGGAATCCGCGTCGCCGGCAATCGCCTGCCCGATCCTGGGGACGAGGTGATGCGAATAGGCGTCGTAAACTTCCTTGAAGCCCGGCCATTCGGTCGTCGAGAATTCGAGGCAGAAGAAGCGTCCGCCGAACTTGAGCACGCGGTGCGCCTCGGCCAGCGCCTTGTCGATATGCGTGACGTTCCGGATGCCGAAGGCGATCGTGTAGGCGTCGAAGAAGCGGTCCGGGAAGGACAGTTCCTCGGCGTTCTGGCGCGACCAGACAAGGCTGTCGATGCCGCGTTCCATGGCCCGCTCGATGCCGACGTCGAGCATGTCCTGATTGATGTCGGAGACCGTGATCGCCGCGCCCGAAGGCTCCATGCGAAAGGCGATGTCGCCGGTGCCGCCCGCCATGTCGAGGATCTGCTCGCCCGCCTGCGGCTTCACGCGGCGCACGAACTTGTCCTTCCACAAGCGGTGCATGCCGGCGGACATGGCATCGTTCATGACATCGTACTTGCGCGCGACGCTGGAGAAGACCGCGCCGACGCGGCCCTCCTTGTCCTCGGGGGCGACTTCTTCGTAGCCGAAGGAAACCTTTTCGTTCATGCGCCGTCCTCTAGCGTCGTGCCGCCCCGGGCGCCACCGGAGTTTTGCCCGCTGCACTGCTGCGCAACGCAAGGGCCGAGAGAATGATCCCGCCGAGAATCAGGACGATACCGGCAAAGTGGTAGCCGTGCAGCCGCTCGCCCAGCAGCAGCGCCGAAAGCAGGGCTCCGAACAGCGGCATGAGAGTGATGCCCTGACCCGCGCGCGCCGGTCCGATCTTGGCAGTCGCGGCATTGTAGATGAAGTAGGCCAGGATCGAGGGAAACACGCCGACATAGGCGAAGGCGCCCAGCACCGGCAGGCTCCAGTTCACCCGCTGCCCCTGCAGCCATTCCATCGCGGCCAGGGGCGCCAGCACTACCGAGCCCAGTGCAAAGGTCAGCAGCACGAACACGGGGGCACTGACCGGTGGCTTCTTGCGCAGGAGCACGGTGTAGAGCGACCAGACCACCACGGCGCACAGGATCACGGCATCGCCCTTGCCGCCGATCTCCAGCTTCAGAACCGCGGAAAGCTCACCGCGAAAAACGATAGCGGCCACCCCCAGCGTCGATGCAACGACACCGATCGCCTGCATCCTGTCGGGCCGCGACTTGAAGAAGATGCGGTCGAACAGCAGCACGAGCGCCGGCACCGAGGCCTGCAGCAGAAGAGCATTGGCCGCCGTCGTATAATGCAGGCCGGAATAGATCAGCGAATTGAAGCAGACGATGCCCAGCACACCGAGCGCGACGATCCAGCGCCAACCCGCCCGCACCGCCTCGCGTTCCAGTACCAGCTGACGCCAGGCGATCGGCAGCAGGATCAGCACTGCGATCGTCCAGCGCCCGAAGGCCAGCGTCAGCGGCGGGATATCGTCGCGCACGGCGCGCCCGATGATCGAATTGCCTGCCCAGCACAGCATGACGATGCCCAGCATGAGAAAAGCGCGAAGGTGCGACCGGTCGTTGCCCATGCCCGCGGCCTTAGCCGGGAGCTGCGCGATTGGCGAGCGCGACCGGGCCCAACGATCACGGACGATGACAGGAGGGCATCGCGCGCCTATCTGCATGGCGATGCCAGAACTACCCGAAGTAGAGACGACCGTGCGCGGGCTTGCCCGCTTTCTCGAAGGCGAGAGGATTGCGCGCATTGCGGTCAACCGCCCCGACTTGCGCCGCCCCTTCCCGCCCGATCTCGTGCAGGTCATGACCGGTGCCACGGTCACCGCGATGGGACGCCGGGCGAAATACGGGCTGATCCATAGCGACCGCGGCCAGACCATGGTCTTCCATCTCGGCATGTCCGGTCGCTGGCGGATCGAGCCGGAACGGCCCGAGAAACACGACCACCTCGTGATCGAGACGGGCTCCGGCCATGTCCTCGCGCTCAACGACGCCCGGCGCTTCGGCTCGGTCGACCTCGTTGCAACCGAAGGACTCGAGGCTTGGGGCCCGTTTGCCGACATGGGGCCGGAACCGCTGGGCGACGCGCTCACGCCCGCGCACCTGCGCGCCGCCTTCAAGGACCGCACCGCGCCGATCAAGCAACTCCTGCTCGACCAGACGATCGTGGCTGGCCTCGGCAATATCTATGTATGCGAGGCGCTGTTCCGGTCCGGCATCCGCCCGGACAAGGCGGCGGGCCGGGTATCCCTGCCCGCCCTCGCCCGTCTCGTGCCGGCGATCCGCGAGGTGCTGACCGAATCGATCGCGGCCGGCGGGTCGACCATTCGCGACTATGCGCAGCCGACCGGCGAACTGGGTTATTTCGCCGCCTCCTGGCAGGTCTACGGCCGCGAAGGGCAGGCCTGCACCTGCGGCGCGCCGGTCCTGCGCTTCGTCCAGGGCGGGCGCAGCACCTTCTGGTGCAGGCGCTGCCAGAAATAGTGCGAGGCCGCTTGCCATTGCGAGTCTGCGCCAAGGTCGCCTGCAACAGGCCCGGCCACGCGCACCGGGAGCGGCGATATTGGGCCAAAGCTGCAGAATCAGGCGGTTTGCAGCCATGCCTGCGGCTTGACGCAAGCACCGCCTGCCGCTAAGGGGCGCGCTTTCCGGCGAGTCCGCTCGCCAGCAGCAGATTCGACAGGCAATTGGGCCGCCCGGCGGCCAGACAGAGGAAAGTTCATGGCCAACACGCCGCAAGCCCGCAAGCGCATCCGTCGCAATGAGCGCCGCGCCGAGATCAACATCAACCGCGTCAGCCGCATCCGCACCTTCGTGAAGAAGGTCGAGAGCGCCATCGCCGGTGGCGACAAGACTGCCGCTGCGGAAGCCCTGAAGGCTGCCCAGCCCGAGCTGGCCCGTGGTGTTGCCCGTGGCGTGCTCCACAAGAATACCGCTGCGCGCAAGATGTCGCGCCTCAGCAAGCGCGTCGCCGCTCTCTGAGTCGCCGCGAATCACCTGAGACTGGAGTCGCGACTCCAAACGCAGGGTGAAGCAGGCACGAAACAAGAACGGAGCCGGAGAGATAATCTCCGGCTCCGTTCTTGTTTCCGGTGCTGCAGTGCGGAAGAATCCGCAAGTGCGCGGAATAGCTGCGATTCGTCATAGGCATTTTCGTAAGTTACTGAAATTTCAGTAAGAAAATACTTCATGACGCTTTTTCGGCAGTCTTCCGTGAGTCAAGCCGAGATAATTTTATTTATTTGAACCGACCGTCTTGCCTGTCGGCCCAAGGCCTCCTTATGAAGGTCCTCGGCCGTTGCGGAACTGGCCGGGGAATATCGAAAGCATGTAAGACAATTGCCGCAAACTCGCGTTTGCGGTGACGGGGTCGTTTTGCCTTGCAATCGTGATGAGACCAGTTCCGTTGCCGGCCCGAATATCGGGGGTTGGTTGCGGGCAAGGGGAGTTCGACCAAGTGACAGGTAATTCGGCGGGTCAGGGCGCAAATCAGACAGTGAAGAAATCGAAGGCAGGAAAAGTGGTGATGGAAGAGGATCAGGAAGCCGTAAATTTGGCGGCGGACTGGGCAGACATCAGCCAGGGCCTGCGCAAGGACCTGGGACACCAGGCTCACAGCCAGTGGATCAAGCCGATCCAGCCCGGCAACTATTGCAAGGAAACGGGTACGCTCGATCTGTACCTGCCGACCGAGTTCTCGGCGAATTGGGTCAATGACCGATTTGCCGATCGCCTCTCGCTGGCATGGAAGATCGCCCGTCCCGACGTGCGCCACGTGCGCATTCTCGTTCACCCGGGCCGTCGCCAGCTGCCCGAGCTGCGTCTCGGCCATGGCGGCCGTCCCAGCCACGCGCCGGCGAACGATTCGGTCGTGGGTGCAAGCGACGCGATCTCGGCGGCGCTGAGCGGCGATGCCTTCGCGTCGCTGGGTCAGGGGCCGGCAGGCATCGATGCGTCGCAGACCTTCTCGACTTTCGTGACCGGCACCGCCAACGTGCTCGCCTGCAATGCCGCGCAGCGCATGGCAGCCGGTGAAAAGCCCCAGTTCTCGCCGCTTTACCTCAAGGCAGCGACCGGACAGGGCAAGACGCACCTGCTCCACGCGATCGGGCATGCCTACCTTGCGAACCACCCGCATGCGCGGATCTTCTACTGCTCGGCAGAGCGCTTCATGGTCGAATTCGTCCAGGCGCTGCGCCAGAACCAGATGATCGAGTTCAAGGCGCGCCTACGTGGTTTCGACCTGCTGCTGGTGGACGACATCCAGTTCATCATCGGCAAGGCCTCGGCGCAGGAAGAGCTGCTCTACACGATCGATGCCCTGCTTCAGGAAGGCAAGCGCCTCGTCTTCGCAGCCGACCGCGCGCCCCAGGCGCTCGACGGCGTCGAGCCGCGCCTGCTCTCGCGCCTGTCGATGGGCCTCGTCGCCGACATCCAGCCGGCCGACATCGAACTGCGCCGTTCGATCCTCGAGAACCGCCTCCAGCGTTTCTCCTCGATCGAGGTCCCGGCCGACGTCATCGAGTTCCTTGCACGGACGATCAACCGCAACGTGCGTGAACTCGTCGGTGGTCTCAACAAGCTGATCGCCTATGCCCAGCTTACCGGGCAGGCCGTCTCGCTGCAGCTGGCCGAGGAACAGCTCACCGACATCCTGTCGGCCAACCGCCGCCGAATCACCATCGACGAGATTCAGCGCACGGTCTGCCAGTTCTACCGGATCGACCGGACCGAGATGAGTTCGAAGCGCCGCGCGCGTGCCGTGGTTCGTCCGCGGCAGGTCGCCATGTATCTCGCCAAGGTGCTGACGCCGCGCTCCTACCCGGAGATCGGCCGCAAGTTCGGCGGACGCGATCACTCTACGGTGATCCATGCCGTGCGCCTGATCGAGGAACTGCGCACCCGCGATGCCGACATGGACGGCGACGTCCGTTCGTTGCTGCGACAGCTGGAAAGCTGAGTTTTCCCGGGCTTGCCCCGGTAAATTCACAGGGTTCCCAACAGGGATATCCCATGAGGAGCGCGAAAGGTTCGAGCCTTTCGCGCTCCTTGCGTTTGGACATTTGACGCCCGCGGCCCGATAACCCGTAAAAGCGCAAAATCACCTTACAAGAAATTAATCTCCATTTTTCAGATGGTTCGAAAATTCAATTAACTATTGGAAAAGCACTTCCCGTTACTTTTCGAGTAGAAAGGCCGAATTGCAACGAGAAGGCACCCCCCCCATGCGCTTCTACCGAGCCACGACATTCTTGTTCCCGCGCAATTACGAATGGCGGATCCTCCTGATCTGCTTCGGCGCAGTTCATGTCCCGCTGATCGCCTACGTCAGCCTGCAAGTCATCACCGGTGAGTGGCAACCGACCGCCCTCATCGCCCTGCTCCTGGCGACATTGCTGGGCACCGGGTTTGGGATCGCCGCGATCCACGCCCTGCTCTCGCCGATCGCCCGGGCCACGGCAATGCTCGAGGCTATCCAGAACGGCGAGCGCATATCCCATATACCGGACGGCGGCAGCGATCTCGTCGGGCGCCTGCTCCATGGCGTCGCGACCGCCGCCAACGAGTCCGCTGCGCGTATCGAACAACTGGTCACCGCAGCCGAACGCGATGCCCTGACCGGCATCCGCAACCGCCGCGGTTTCCTCGATGCAGCCGAGAAAATCCTGCAGGGCAACGCCAATGCCGTCCTCGCCTTCATCGACATCGACCACTTCAAGCTCATCAACGACCAGTTCGGCCACGATGCCGGCGACTCGCTGCTGCGCGCGCTGGCCAAACGCCTTGAAGGGGGGCTGCGCCGCACCGACGTCGCCGCGCGCTGGGGCGGCGAAGAATTCGCGGTCCTTTTTCCCGACACCCAGCTCGACGAGGCCCGCCTCGTGCTTGAGCGCCTGCGCGCCTCGATCGCGCTCGACTGCGAACTGGGGCAAGACAGCTGGCCGGTCACCTTCTCCTGCGGGCTGGCGCCGCTGCGCAGCTTCGCCGAACTGGGCGATGCAACCAGGCGAGCGGATGCGGCGCTCTATGTCGCCAAGGCGCGCGGACGCAATCGCCTGCAGATCGCCGAGGAGGAGGAGCTCGAAGAGGAATGATCGCGCGGCAGGCTCGCCCCCTGCCCCTCGCCTTCCTCCTTTCCCCGGCCTCGCTCCTGCTCTAAGCGGGCCGCATGGCTCCCGGTCTCACCCCTTCGTTGCCCGCCACGTTCTGGCAGGCTGCCCTGCGCGGAATTCGCAGCAGGTGCCCCCGCTGCGGGGAAGCACCGCTGTTTCGCAAGTGGCTCAAACCGCTCGACGCATGCCCGCATTGCGGAATCGACTGGAGCCCGCAGCGGGCTGACGATTTCCCGGCCTACATCGCGATCATCGTCACCGGCCACCTCATGGCGCCGCTCATCATCGCCCTGTCCAAGGACTTCGACCTGGGCCCCGCGGGCATGTTCGCGATTCTTGTGCCGCTGGCGCTGGCGATGATGCTGGGCATGCTGCAACCTTCCAAGGGCGCAGTGATCGCCGCGCAATGGTGGTATGGGCTGCACGGCTTCACCAGGGAACGGCTGCCCGAGGGCCAGGATGCCAAGGCGGGTTCGGACAAGATATGACTCTCACACCGGATCGACTTGAACGGTTCGCCCGGCACATCGTGCTGCCCGAAGTGGGCGGCGCCGGTCAGATGGCGCTCACCGATGCGCACGTGGTGCTTGTCGGCTGCGGCGGGATCGGCAGTCCTGCCCTTCAATACCTCGCCGCAGCCGGCATAGGCCGACTGACCCTGGTGGATGACGACGTCGTCGACGTCAGCAACCTCCAGCGCCAGACGATTTTCACGCCGTCTGATATCGGCAAGCCCAAGGCGGAAGCGGCAGCCGAATGGGTGCGGCGTTTTGATCTTGGCCTTGAGGTGCGTGCGATCGTCCAGCGGGTGGGAATTGACAACGTCGCACAGATCCTCGCCGGCGCGAGCGTCGTACTGGACGGTTGTGACAACTTCGCGACTCGCCTTCTGGTGTCAGATACCTGCGTCAAACTGGGGCTGCCCCTGACGAGCGCCGCGGTGGGTCGCTTCCAGGGTCAGGTCGCGAACTTCGCCGGGCACCTGTCCGACCAGCCCTGCTACCGTTGCTTCGTGGGCGATGCCTTCGATGCCGAAGATTGCGACACTTGCGCGGCCGACGGCGTATTGGGCGCGATGGTAGGCATGGTCGGCACATTCGCGGCCATGCATGCCATGCGCGTCCTGCTTGCCGGGCAAGCCGCGCTGGGCGTGCCGCAGTTCGGCACGCTGCAACTTATCGACGGGCAGGCCCCTTCGATGCGACCGCTGCGAATCGCCAAGGACCCCAACTGCAAGGGCTGCGGCTCCACGCGCTGAGGCCGCACCGGTCCCGGCCTCATTGCCGGGCCAGCAGTTCATCCACCCAAGCCGGGACCACTTCGGTGGCCGGGCCGTGCCGCGCCTCGTCGAACCAGCCGGTCCCCTGGCTCGGCTCCAGATTGAGTTCAAGCGTTGCCGCGCCCAGATCCCGCGCATTGCGCACGAATCCGGCGGCGGGGTAGACCGCACCGGATGTGCCGATCGACACGAACAGATCTGCATCACGCAGCGCCGCGAAGATCTCTTCCATGCCGTAAGGCATCTCGCCGAACCATACGACGTCGGGCCGAAGCGCGGCCTCGCCGCACTCGGGACAGGGGGGACGGTCCAGCAGCGGGCCGGTCCACGGCGAACGCACGTCGCAGGCCGTGCACCATGCATTGAGATGCTCGCCATGCATGTGCAGGACCCGGCTCGCCCCCGCCCGTTCGTGCAGGTCGTCGACGTTCTGGGTGACGATCAGCAGTTCTCCCCGCCACTCGGCGTCGAGACGGGCAAGCGCGTGATGCGCGGCGTTGGGCTGCCTGGTCTGGATTGCCTCGCGCCGCATGTCGTAGAAGCGCAGGACAAGCTCCGGATCGCGCGCGAACGCCTCGGGCGTCGCCACGTCCTCCACCCGGTGCTTTTCCCACAAGCCGCCACCGTCGCGAAAGGTATCGATGCCGCTTTCGGCGGAAACGCCGGCGCCGGTGAGGATCACGATATTGCGAATCTGGTTCATGCAAATTCCCGTAACATCACCCCGACCTTGTTTCAGGGGCCATTTTTCGCCATGCGCAGGACAAAGTCTGGGGCACGAACCACGCCGAAACAAGTTCGGCTTGCCGCCCCCATGGAGATTATAACGTGGCACGCATCGGAATCATCGGCAGCGAAGGACGCATGGGTCGCGCAATCGCGGAAGCGATCGGTGCGGCGGGCGAGGAGCTGGCTGGCGGAGTGGACAAGGACGGCGACATCGCCGCACTGGCCGTTAGGGCCGATGTGCTGATCGATTTCTCCAGCCCCGGTGCCCTCGAAGGCAATCTCGAGGCGGCGATCGCGGCGAACAAGCCGATCGTCATCGGCACCACCGGGCTCGAGGAACGCCACCACTGGCTGATCGACACGGCGGCCGAATCGATCCCCGTGCTGCAGACCGGCAATACTTCGCTGGGCGTCACCCTGCTGGCGCATCTCGTGCGCGAGGCCGCGAGTCGCCTGGGCGAAGACTGGGACATCGAGATCGTCGAAACGCACCATCGCATGAAGGTCGATGCGCCTTCGGGTACTGCGCTGCTGCTGGGCGAAGCCGCCGCCAAGGGGCGCGGCATCGCCCTGGCGGACAATTCCGAGCGCGGCCGCGACGGCATCACCGGCAAGCGCGGAACCGGCACGATCGGCTTTGCCGCCTTGCGCGGCGGCACCGTGGCGGGCGATCACACCGTCCACTTCCTGGCCGATAACGAACGCATCGCCGTGTCCCACATGGCCGAGAACCGCGGCATCTTCGCACGCGGGGCAGTCAAGGCGGCGCAGTGGATGCTGGAGCGCAAGCCCGGCCGCTACACGATGCCCGAGGTTCTCGGGCTCTAAGGCGCGCTCCGGTGAAGAAGGACAACGTCTTCGAGTTCTTCCGGCGCCTTGCCGAGCTCAACCCCTCGCCCGAGACGGAGCTGGAATTCGGCAATACCTACCAGCTCCTCGTCGCCGTGGTGCTCTCGGCGCAGGCGACTGACGTCGGCGTCAACAAGGCGACCCGCGCGCTGTTTCGCGAGGTAAAGACGCCTGCGCAGATGGTCGCACTGGGCGAAGCCGGGCTGAAGGAGCACATCAAGACGATCGGCCTGTTCAACTCCAAGGCCAAGAACGTCATCGCCCTGTCCGAGATCCTGGTCGAGCGTTACGACGGCGAAGTCCCGCAGGACCGCGATGCACTCGTCGAATTGCCTGGCGTCGGCCGCAAGACCGCGAATGTCGTGATGAACTGCGCCTTCGGGGCCGAGACCTTTGCGGTCGACACCCATATCTTCCGCGTCGGCAACCGCACCGGTCTTGCCAAGGGCAAGACCCCGCTCGCGGTCGAAAAGCAGCTTGAGAAGAAGGTGCCTGCCCCGTTTCGCGTCGGCGCACACCACTGGCTGATCCTGCACGGCCGCTACATCTGCAAGGCCCGCAGCCCGGAATGCTGGCGCTGCCCGGTCGTTGACTTGTGCGCCTACAAGCCCAAGATCATGGAGAAGGGAGCCGCGAAAAAGGCTTCCTGACAGGAGGTTGCCATGAAGCGTTCCGTCGCATTGTCGATTGCCGTGCTGCCGCTGGCACTTGCCGCCTGCGCGAAGACCGCGCCGGGTGAGGCCCCGCCGGCGTCACCGGCCGCCGAAGTCATCGGCAAGGCCGTCAGCTGCCTGCCGCTCACCAGCTATTCCACCACCCGCATCCGCGATGACTGGACCATCGATTTCATCGGCGGCGCAGGCAGCAAGGTCTGGCGCGTCACCCTGCCCCAGCGGTGCGCGGGCCTCAAATCGGCCGACAGCTTCAGTTTCGAAACCTCGCTGACCCAACTGTGCAGGAACGACATCATCTATCCCATCCGCCAGTACGGCGGCCAGTATCAGCGCCAGGGGGCCTGCGGACTGAGCGACTTCGTTCCGGTCAAGCTGCTCGACAAGTAAACCGGTCCGGCGACGGGCGCCGGACGAACGCCTAGACGTCGTCGGCGCTGATCATCTTTGCGCGGTCGATTTCGTTGGTCATGACCGCAACCGCCGTCGTCACCGCCGAATCGCCGGTGACGTTGGTCGCGGTGCGCATCATATCCATGATCCGATCCACCCCGGCAACGAAGGCGATGGTCTCCAGGGGAACGCCGACCGCCCCGAACACGAGCGCCATCATGATCAGCCCCGCTCCCGGAATGCCGGCCGCGCCGACCGAGCCCAGCGTCGCGAGCACCGAGATCAAGATGTAATCCGAAAAGCCGAGATGAATGCCGAAGATCTGCGCGCCGAAGAGCGTCGCCAGACCCAGGTACATCGCCGTACCGTCCATGTTGATCGTCGCCCCCAGCGAGACGACGAAGCTTGCGGTGGAGCGGCTCACGCCGAGATTGCGCTCTGCACAGCGCAGGGTCACCGGCAAAGTCGCATTGGAAGAGGCAGTCGAAAAGGCGACGGCCATGGCATCGATGATGCCGCGGAAAAAGTGACGGACCGGCAGGCGGGCAAGGAACTTTATGATCGAAGCGTACATGACACCGATGATCAGCAGGCAGCCGAGGTAGTTGAGCACCACGAGCTTGGCCAGCGCGACGAGGGCATCCTGCCCCAGTGTCCCGGCCACCCATGCCATCAGCGAAAAGACGCCGAAGGGGGTCAGCTCCATCACGATCATCGTCACTTTCTGCATGACGATCGAGCCGCTGTCGAAAACGCGGACGAGCGGTTGGCCTTCCTCCTTGGCCATGACGATGCCGATGCCGATCAACAGGGCGAAGACGATGAGCGGCAGTACCTGCGCATCGGCCATGACCTTGACCGGGCTTTCCGGCACCATCGAGAGGATCATGTCGACCGCACTCGTCGCAACCGGCTCAGGCGTCGCGCCCGCCGCAATTGCGCTCGTGTCGAGGCCGACACCGGGCGTGAAGATCGTGCCGAGGGCCAGGCCGAGCCAGACGGCGATCTGACTGGTCACCACGAACAGCACCATGGCCCGCCAGCCGACCGCGCCCAGCTTGCGCAAGTCGCCGATGGATGCGATGCCGCCGACGATCGAGACGAAGATGAGCGGCACGACCAGCATCTTGATCGACTTGATGAAGAAATCGCCGATCCACTTGATCGATTCGGCTTCAGGCCCCCACAGCAGGCCGGTAATCACACCCAGCACCAGTGCAGCGACCACGCGCTGCCAGAGGGGCACGGCAAACCAGAAACGCAGCATCGATTACCCCTTCCGGCACCGCGGGAAGTGCCCCGCAGGCCATTGGCCGTCACCGCGAAGGGGCGACGCAATCCAGATCATCGCCCAAGGCTCGCAAGCGCGGGGCGATAATTCAAGCCTTCAGAGCGTTTTGTACCGTCCTTCGATAGATCCGGGTCAGAACCTCGAGGTCTTCCACCGCCACGGCCTCGTCGCGCTTGTGCATCGTCGCGTTGCACAGGCCGAATTCGATGACCGGAGAAATGTCCTTCAGAAAGCGCGCATCGGACGTGCCGCCGCTCGTCGACAGTTCCGGCTCGATGCCGGTTTCGGTGCGGATCGCGTCGGCCAGGAGGTCGGAGAACGTGCCCGGCTCGGTCAGGAACGCCTCGCCGGAGATCACCGGGCGCGCTGTGCCGCCGTGCTTCTCGGCGATCTCGGTCACCCGTGCGCCCAGTTGCGCGCCGGTATGCAGGTCGTTGAAGCGGATCGAGATGCGCGCCATCGCCTTGGCGGGGATCACGTTGTGTGCCGGGTTGCCGACGGTGATGTCGGTCACTTCGAGGTTCGAGGCCTGAAACCAGTCCGTCCCCTCGTCGAGCAGCAGCGCGTTGAGTTCGGCCAGCATCGCGACCAGCGGCGTGATCGGATTATGCGCGAGGTGCGGGTAGGCGACGTGGCCCTGCGTTCCCTCGACCTCGAGGAATATGTTCACCGAACCGCGGCGACCGATCTTCATCATGTCGCCGAGACGATTGACCGAGGTCGGTTCGCCGACGAGGCACAAGTCCGGAATGTCTCCGCGTTCGCGCATCAGGTCGATCAGCGCGACCGTGCCGAAGCGGGCCGGGCCTTCTTCGTCGCCTGTAATGACGAAGCTGATCGTCCCGGCTTCCTGCGGGATCTCGCGCGCGGCCGCGACCATCGCAGCGATCGAACCTTTCATGTCGACGGCACCGCGGCCATAGAGCAGCTCTCCACGCCGCTCCGGCATGAACGGAGCGCTGGTCCAGCCCTCTCCCGGCGGAACGACGTCCAGGTGCCCGGCGAAGGCGAAGTGACGCGAGCCCTCGGGGCCCTTGCGGATCGCGAAGAGATTCTCGACCGGACCATCGGGCGCCTCGCCCGCAACGAAGCGCACGACTTCGAACCCGAGCGGCTCGAGCTGACCTTCGAGACAGTCGAACACCATCCCCATGGCGGGGGTGACGCTCGGGCAGGCGATCAGGGCTTCGGCAAGCTCGGCAACGCTTGCAGTGGAAGGCGCGGTCTGGGACATATCGCGGCCCATCGCACATGCCTGCGGCCTTGACCATAGGCGGCAAGGAGGAAGTCATGCCGAAAATCGATCTCGATGCGATTCCGCAGTCCAATGCCACCGGCTATCCCGCCCCCTTCGACAAGGCCGTAGAGGGCCGCTGGTGGAAGCGCCTCGCCCCTGCGGGCGGGCTGACCGAGATGGGCGCAAGCCATGTCGTCCTGAAGCCCGGCGCTTGGTCCAGCCAGCGGCACTGGCACGAAGGCGAGGACGAGCTGCTCGTCATGCTGAGCGGCGAGGCCGTGCTGATCGAGGACGAAGGGCGCACCGTGCTGCGCGCAGGCGACATCTGCGCCTGGCCCAAGGGCGTGGAGAACGGGCACCACCTCGTCAACGAGAGCGGGCAGGACTGCGTGTTCGTCGCCATCGGTGCCGGCAGGAATACCTGCGGGTCCTATCCGGACATCGACATGATGTGGAACGAGACAGGCTACGTCCACAAGGACGGCACGCCCTATTGAACACGCGCAGGTCCTCTCGGGGGCCGCTCAGGTCGCGGGGACCTCGAACTGCTCGATCACCCAATCCTCGGATTCGGCAGCACCGACCCACTGCTGCATCCATTCGTGTTCCCAGACCGCCTGCATGTAGGCCTGGGCGAAACCGGGGACGCCGACACCGTAAGTCAGGAACCGGCTGACGACCGGGGCGTAAAACACGTCCGCGGCGCTGAACGTTCCGAACAGGAACGGCCCGCCGCCGCCGAAGCGCGCCCGCGCCTCGGCCCACAGCGTCAGGATACGCACGATGTCGCCGCGCACCTCGTCATCCACCTGCGCGCCTTCCACCCGCGCACGCACGTTCATCGGCAGCGAGCGACGCAGCGGGAGATAGCTGGAATGCATTTCGGCGACCATCGAGCGCGCCATCGCCCGGGCATCGTCCGGCTTGGGCCAGAAACGGTCGCGGCCGACCTTGTCCGCCAGATAATCGACGATGGCGAGGCTGTCCCACACGACGGCCTCGCCGTCCCACAGGATCGGCACCTTGCCGTGCGAAGGCGCAAGTTCGCCCTCGTTCTTGCGCTGGTCCCAGTCGTCCCCGTAGATCGGGACCGTCAGCTCCTCGAAATGAAGGCCGGATTGTTTGCAGGCCAGCCAGCCGCGCAGCGACCAGCTCGAATAGTTCTTGTTGCCGATGATCAGCTTCACAGGCGGCGGTCCCTCTCGCTTGAAGGCCGGACCTAGAAGTTAAGGCGTGCCGTGTCGAGGGCGAACCGGGACGCAAGGCCCCTTCCCGCCGCCGAAGCGCGCGATCAGAACAGCAGCGTCAGCCAGTAGAACAGGGCGCCGACGATCGCGCTGGCGGGAATGGTGATGAACCATGCCACGATCACCCGGCTCGCCACGCTCCAGCGCACCGCGCTGGCACGCCGCGCCGCGCCTGTGCCGACGACCGAACCGGTGATGGCATGGGTGGTGGAGACCGGAATGCCCAGCGCGCTGGCGCCGAAGACGACGATCGAGCCGGCCGAAGAGGCGCAAAAGCCGGAGTGGTGGTTGAGCTTGGTCAGCTTGGAGCCCATCGTCTTGATGATCTTCCAGCCGCCCGAAAGAGTGCCCAGCGCAATCGCGGTGTAGCACGAGAGGACGACCCATTCGGGAACGTGGAAGTCGCCCGAAAGGTGGCCCGTCGAGTAGAGCAGCACGGCGATGATGCCCATGGTCTTCTGCGCGTCGTTGCCGCCGTGGCTGATCGAGTAGGCCGCCGAGGACAGCAGGTGCAGCCCCTTGAACACGCTGTTCGATCCACGCGGGGATGCGCCCTTGAACAGCCAGCTCGTCACCAGCATCAGTGCCATGGCGATGACGAAGCCGATCATCGGCGACAGGAAGATGGCGACGACCGTCTTGGTCGTGCCCGCGCTTTCGACGACGCCCGGCCCCGCCGCGGCGATGCCGGCGCCCAGCAGGCCGCCGATCAGCGCGTGGCTGGAGCTGGAGGGAATGCCCTTGAGCCAGGTCACCACGTTCCAGAACATCGCCCCGACGAGCGCCCCGAAGACGACCGCAGGCGTCACCGCATCCTTGTCGATGATGCCCTTGCCCACCGTTTCGGCGACATGGAGGCCGACGAAGAAATAGGCCGCGAAGTTGCCCAATGCAGCGAACAGGACGGCGACGACCGGCGAAAGCAGGCGCGTTGCCACGACCGTGGCGATCGCGTTGGCGGCATCGTGCAGCCCGTTGAGGAAGTCGAAGGCCAGCGCCAGCGCGACGAGGCCGATCAGCAGCGGCAGGGCGAGACTATGATCCATGGGGGCAGGAAATCGGCGTCAGGCGTGATCGATGACGAGACCGTCGATCTCGTTTGCGAGGTCTTCGAAACGGTCGACCACGCGCTCGAGACGCTTGAACATCTCCTGGCGGACGAAGAAGTGCAGCGGATCCTTGCCCGTGCTCTGCTTGAACAGGCGCTTGAGACCGGCGGCGTGGATCTCGTCGGCATGGCCTTCCATGCGCACCAGTCGCTCGGTCAGCTCGTGCAGGCGATGGCCGTTGTCGGCAACCTTGCGTAGCAGCGGCATGGCCTCGGCGGTCAGACGCGCCGAATCGACGATGATCGCGGCCATGTCGCGCATTTCCGGCTCGAAGTCGGTAATATCGTAAAGGTCGCAGGCGCCGGCCACCTGCTGCATCTCGTCGATGGCATCGTCCATCGTCGTGATCAGGCTGGTGATCGAGGAACGGTCGAACGGGGTGAGGAAGGTACGACGCACCGTGTGGAGCACTTCGCGGGTGATCTCGTCGGCGTCGTGCTCGCGCTCCTCGATCTCGCGGATGTGCTGGTTGCGGCCGGCGCCGCCCTGGGCAAGGCGCGCAAGAGCGTCGGCGCCGGCCACCAGCGTGGCGGCCTGCTGCTCGAACAGCTCGAAGAAGTTCCCCTGCTGCGGAAGCAGCTTCTGGAACCAGGCAAACATGGCATTGACCCCTGTCTTGTCGGCAACCGCGTCGAACAGCCGGCTGCCTTGGGTAGCGGCCCGAAACTCCCGGGCGCCGAAACTGCGGATGAGTGCGGCGAGGTCTTCCTCGTCCACGGCATTGGCGGCATCGGTCAACGAGAACCAGCGCCGGTCACGCTGGTGCTGCTCGTCCCAGGTCGAGAGTTCTTCCGTCACCGCGAAAGGAAACACGTCGACGTCGGCCCATACCGAGGCGCCCGAATTGCGGCGCTTGCGATAGCGATAGGACCCCAGCGGCGTCGGACAGACCGCACCGATCACTCCAGCCTCTTCCTCTGCCTCGCGGGCAGCGGCGGCATGCGGCTGGAGGTTCTTCATGAGGTTGCCCTTGGGCATCACCCAGCGACGCGTCTCGCGCGAGGTGATCAACAGGATCTCGATCGGTGCATCCACCGCGGGTCCCTGTGTACGATAAGGCAGAACGGCAATCTGGCGCAGTGGCAAGACTATCCTCCTTCCTCAACACGCACTGGCGGGCCCCCTAGGGGACTCTTGAGTGTCACGCAATCGTCATATTCCGGGATTTCCCCGGAGTCGCCCAGCGGCACGGCATACCGGGCCTGCGGGAATATCGCACAAGATCGCCCACCGAACCCGATAATTCGATGAATGTCAGTAACGTAGTCTTCGCAAGGGCCCGATTCAGATTTCGGAATCGGCCAGCACCGCAGCGCGCAATTCGGCGATGCCCATGCCCTTTTCGGAAGAGGTAATGTGCACTTCCGGGAAGGCCGCAGGGTGCTTGCGCGCCTCGGCCACGGTCTCGGCGTGGACCTTTTCCAGCTCGGTGGCCTTGATCTTGTCGGCCTTGGTCAGGACGATTCGGTAACCGACCGCGGCCTCGTCGAGCATCTTCATCATCTCGGCGTCGACCGCCTTCACGCCATGGCGCGAATCGACGAGCAGCAGCGTGCGCTTGAGCACCACCCGGCCGCGCAGGAAGTCGCGCACGAGGCGTCGCCACTTCTCCACCACGGCCGGCGGGGCCTTGGCGAAGCCATAGCCCGGCATGTCGACGAGACGGAACTGCAGCGGCTCGCCGACCTCGAAGAAGTTCAGCTCCTGAGTACGCCCCGGCGTCACCGAGGTGCGCGCAATCGCCTTGCGCCCGGTCAGCGCATTGAGCAGCGAGGACTTGCCGACATTGGAGCGGCCGCAGAAAGCGATCTCCGGCACGTCCGGATCGGGCAGAAACTTGAGCGCGGGCGCGCTCTTCAGGAACGTTACCGGTCCTGCAAAGAGCTTGCGCGCGCGCTCGGTGAGTTCTTCGAATTCCTCGCTCACGGGGTCTGTCCGATCAGGCCTTCACGCGCTTCTTGTCGCCCGCGTCCTTCTCGGCCTGGGCCTTGAGCTGCGGATGACGGCTGTAGAGGAACTTCTGCTGCGCGATGGTCAGAAGGTTGGAGGTAATCCAGTAGACCAGAAGGCCCGAAGCGAAGGGTGCCATGACGAACATCATGAACCACGGCATGATCATGAAGATCTGCTGCTGGGTCGGGTCCATCTGCGCCGGGTTCAGCTTGAACTGCAGGAACATGGTGATGCCCAGCAGCAGCGCCAGCACGCCGATGGCCAGGAAGCCCGGCGGGTCGAACGGCAGCAGGCCGAACAGGTTGAGGATGTGCAGCGGATCGGGCGCGGAAAGGTCCTTGATCCACAGCACGAAGGGCTGGTGGCGCATCTCGATGGCCAGGATCAGGGTCTTGTAAAGCGCGAAGAACACCGGGATCTGAAGGAACATGGGGAGGCAGCCCGCAAGCGGGTTCACGCCTTCCTCCTTGTACAGCTTCATCACTTCCTGCTGCTGCTTCTGCTTGTCGTCCTTGTAGCGTTCCTGCAGCGCCTTCATCTTCGGCTGGATCGCGCGCATCGCGGCCATCGAGGCGAACTGGCGCTGGGCGATGGGGAACATGATGCCGCGCACGATCAGCGTGAGCAGGATGATGGCGACGCCGAAGTTGCCGACAAGGCTGAACAGCTTCACCAGCAGCCAGAAGATCGGCTTTTCGAACCAGCGGAACCAGCCCCAGTCGATGGCGAGGCCGAAGTTGGTGATGCCCTGCTTCTCATAGGCGTCGAGCACGTTGTGCTCCTTGGCGCCGGCGAAAAGCTTGGTGGTGCGCGAGAGGCGCTGGCCGGGCTGCACGACGCTCTGGTCGTAGATCAGGTCGGCGCGGAACAGGTTGTTTCCGAGCGAACGGAACGTGCCTTCTGCCTTGGAACCGACCGGGGCCAGGGTCGACATCCAGTAGACGTCGGTAAAGCCGATCCAGTCGGTGCTGCCCGCGTCCTTGACCGTGCCCTTGTCGGACACGTCGCTGTAGTTCGTCGAGAAGCTCACCGAACCATCGAACGCGCCGATCGGGCCGGAGTGGACGTTCCAGGTGTCGAGGCTGGCGGTCTGGTCGGTGCGGTTGACGAGGCCGAACGGCTGCACGGTGATGGGCGCAGAGCCGGTGTTGTCGACCGTCTGCTCGGCCGTGATCATGTAGTTCCTGTCGATCGCGAAGCGGATCGAATAGGTCTGGCCGCTGCCGTCGTTCCAGCTCAGCGTGACCGGACTGGACGGCGTGAGCTTCGCGCCCTGCTGCGCGGTCCACACGGTCTTGGCATTGGGCGTGGCGACGCCGCTGCCGACCCAGCCGAACTGGGCGAACTGCTGCGCGGGGGTGCCGGCGGGAGAGAAGATGCGGACCGGGCCCGAATCCTTCTTCACCGTCTCGCGGTGGCGATTGATGACGAGGTCGTCGACGATCGCACCGGTAAGGTTGATCGAGCCCGAAAGGCCCGGAGCCTCGATCGGCAGGCGACCACCTCCGGCCAGCGCGGACTTCAGGTCCTGCCTTTCGAGCGCGACGTCGGCCGCATCGCGCAGACCACCCTCGCGAGTCGGCTTGATCGAGCTCGACGGACTGGATGCCTTTTCGGCGCCACCGGCCTGCTCGACCTTCGTCGGCGTCTTGGCCTGCGGGTAGAAATAGCCGACCCCGGCTTCCCACCCGAAGAGGACAAGCGCGGTCAGCAGGACCGCGAGGATGATATTACGCTGATTTTCCACGAAGACGTTTTCCTGTCGAGTTCCCGCCAGTGGCGACGCGAGACGCGCCGCCTGTATTGCATCGTTCAGTCCGGGACGGGATCATAGCCGTGCCCACCCCACGGTTGGCAGCGCAATAGACGCTTGAACGCGAGCCAGCCACCCTTAATCGCACCATGTTTTTTCACCGCCTCGATCGCATATTGCGAGCATGACGGCGAGTAGCGGCAGGTGGGCGGCATGATCCGCGAAGGCCCCCACTGCCAGGCCCGGGCCACGGCAATGAGAATGAAGCCGGGAACCGCTGCGATAAAGGCCAGTGCCCTTTTCACGGCGTGCCTGCGCCCCCGGGCCTGGCGGCACTCCTGCTGCCGCCACGACCTTTGCCGCCACCCTTGCGCCCCCTCGCACTGCGAGGCGGATCGCCCTTGCCTTCCCGTGCGCGGCCGAGAGCCGCCACCAGTTCCTCACGCAAGCGCGCAAAATCGCGCTCCACGCCGTTATCGCGACCGATCAGGACATGGTCGGTATCGGCAAGGCCATGCTCGGGCAGCAACTCGCGCAACAGCGCCCGAAAGCGCCGCTTCATGCGGTTGCGCACCACCGCGTTGCCGATCTTCTTGGTAACGGTGATCCCGGCACGCTGCCCCTTGCCGCCATTGGCATTGGCAAGCAGGACGAAACCCGGCCGCGCTACCCGGATGCCGCGATTGGCGGCGAGGAAGTCCGCGCGGCGGGACATCGTGGTGTAGGCGGCGCTCATGCCAGGGCTCTATCGCAATCCGGGGCGCTGCGGAACCGCGTCTGTCGATTCGCGAATCCCTGCCAGCTGCAAACGGCATCGGCCCGCGCCTCCGTCCGGTTCCCCGTCTAGCGGGAAGCCGGATGGAGGCGCGGGCCGGTGCGTGTCCAGCCGTGAGGCTGGATCAGATCAGGCCGAGAGCTTCTTGCGGCCGCGGGCGCGGCGAGCGCGAAGCACCTTGCGGCCGCCGACGGTCGCCATGCGGGCGCGGAAGCCGTGACGGCGGGCGCGGACAAGGCGGCTGGGCTGGAAAGTGCGCTTCATGTCAGTCCTCGAAATTCAACAAGCGGCCCCGAAAGGCCCGAACAAAATCCGATCGCCCATGCAGACGACCGCAAAACAGAAGCGCGCCGTTACTGGAGCCCCGGAACAGAGTCAAGGCAAAGGCGCGTGGCGGGCACATCGATTTCATCGTCCGGACCTGCCCGATGCACCCGGCCCGCATGGCAGTCCGGGCTGTGCATGACAATAGAGGGTCAAGCATGGTAAGTTATTAACTAACAGTTAGTCGGCTCGGCGACCAACTGCTCCATTCGGTCCGGGGGGATACGAATTCGCAAGTATCTTGCCCTCGCTTCCCGCGGCCCCTGAACTGTGGGTGAAACAGTGCCGATGCAACGGAAAGAAGACATAGGCGTATTGGTGGGCTGGTCTTCTCAGGACCTGGGCACCAACTTGGTCGTCGACCTCCAGACGTTTGAGAAAACGAACTGGAAAGCGGGCGAAGAACCTGATCATACACGGATTTTCCTGACCAAGAGCCAGGCCGCGGTGCTGGCCAACTACCTGCTGAAAGCCTCCGGCTCGCTCACCCCCGCCAAGCGCAAGGGGTTCCTGCACTCGTTGTTCGACTAGCCACCGATCGGTCGAATGGGCGGCGCTTTCAGGGAGACCGAACGACTCAGGCTCCGGCCCGGTCCAGCGTAACCCACAGGCCCATTTCACTCGCGCCGAACCAGCGGGCCGATTCGAACGGGACCGAATTGGTCATGGCATAAAAGGCCCGGGCCTCGATCGGGCTCATGCCCATCTGCTCGTAATAGACGATGTAGCGCCGATTCTCCGGCGCATTGGCAGCATAGTCATCCGGTTCCAGACCGGTATCGTCCATCCAGGAATGGACTGCGAATTCGGCTCCGGCGTCGGCATATCGCCGCGCTCCCGCCAGAAACAGCTCGACACCGCCCGACCGGACGGAGCCGCCCGCCGGCACATGGGTGGCGATTCCCTTATCGCGGATCATCCGCCCCAATCGCAGGTTGGCAAGGTCGTCCTCGGTACCGGGGCATTCGATCATTTCGATCATGCCGATGCCCGGATAGTCCTTTAGCATGGCGGCGAACTGGGCGGGGCTGCGGGCATCGGTGACATCGACAAGCGCGGCATGGCCGTGGTCCAGAACGCGGAACGGGCCATAGGCGGCGATCCCCTGCGGGATCGCGGCAACCTCCCCCTGCAGTATGCGCTCGCCGCCGTCGCCGGCATGATCGGCATCCACATCGACGACCTCATAGGTGATCTCTTGTGCCGACAGGGGGGACAAGACAGTCAGAGCCACCAGGGCGAGGATCGCAGCGGTCGAGCGCATGCGCGCGAAGATGCGTCCCCGCCACTTACCCAAGCCCTGAGCGATTCAGTTAAAAGCGTGTAAGGGATAAATTCGGTAGCTGCGCCCGCCCCCGGCTTCTGCAAGGATCGCGTCGTCCAAAACACGGATTTGCAAGGAAAAAGGGCAAAGGGGTGGTCTCACTCGTCGCGACGGTCGCCTACCTCGGGCTGGAGGCGCGCGCTGTCGAAGTGCAGTGCCAGGTCGCACCGGGAATGCCCGGCTTCCATCTCGTCGGCCTGCCCGACAAGGCGGTGGGCGAAAGCCGCCAGCGGGTGAACGCCGCGCTCACCTCGATGGGCCTCGCGCTTCCGCCCAAGCGCATCACGATCAATCTCTCTCCTGCGGACCTGCCCAAGGAAGGCTCGCACTACGACCTGCCGATCGCACTTTCGCTGCTGTCGGCGATGGGCGTAGTCGATGCCGAACAACTGGCCGACTTCGTGGCCGTGGGCGAACTCGCGCTCGATGGCAGGGTGATTCCCTCGCCCGGGGTGCTGCTTGCCGCGCTCCACGCCAGCGAGACGGAAAAAGGACTGATCTGTCCGGCCGCGCAAGGCAGCGAGGCCAGTTGGGTGAGCGGCGGCAGCAACGGCGTGCCGGTGCTGGCAGCGCCGGATCTCGTCAGCCTGCTCAATCACCTCAAGGGCACGCAAGTCCTGCGCCCGCCCGAACCGGGCCGCGCCGACCCGGTACCCCGCGGGCCGGACCTCAGCCAGGTAAAGGGCCAGGAAACCGCCAAGCGCGCGCTCGAGATCGCAGCGGCCGGGTCGCATAACCTGCTGATGGCAGGCCCGCCGGGTGCGGGAAAGTCGCTGCTTGCCTCGTGCCTGCCCGGCATTCTGCCGGAGCTAACCGCCGCCGAAGCGCTGGAAGTCTCGATGGTCGCCTCGGTCGCCGGGACGCTGGAGGACGGCCGCATTTCCCGCGCCCGCCCCTATCGCGCCCCTCACCACTCCGCCTCCATCGCCGCGCTGACCGGCGGCGGGCTGAAAGTCAGGCCCGGAGAGATCTCGATGGCCCACCTTGGCGTGCTGTTCCTCGACGAACTTCCGGAGTTCCAGCGCGCCGTCCTCGATTCGCTGCGCCAGCCGCTGGAAACCGGCGAAGTCACCGTCGCGCGCGCGAATGCCCATGTCACCTTTCCCGCGCGGGTCCAGCTTGTCGCCGCGATGAACCCGTGCCGCTGCGGCCACCTGGGCGATCCGGCGCTGGCCTGTTCGCGCGCACCGAAGTGCGCTGCGGATTACCAGAGCAAGGTTTCCGGCCCCCTGCTCGATCGTATCGACCTGCATGTCGATGTCGATCCGGTCCGCGCCGTCGACCTCGCCCTGCCCCCGCCGCAGGAAGGTTCGGCCGAAGTCGCCGGGCGCGTCGGCCGCGCCCGCGCCATCCAGTCGGCTCGCCTCGAAGGCACGCCCGCGCGCACCAATGCCGAACTCGACGGAGACCTGCTCGAACGGCACGCGACGCCGGACGATGACGGGCGACGGCTTCTGATGCAGGCCGCCGAGGCCATGCGCCTGTCGGCCCGCGGCTATACCCGCGTCCTGCGCGTTGCCCGGACGATCGCCGACCTTGCCGGATCGAAGCAGATCGGCAGGATCCACGTGGCGGAAGCCCTCAGCTATCGCCGGCAGCCGCCGCGCGCCTGAATTACCGGGCTACGATATTCCCTAAAGCCCCGCCGACATGACGGCGCAGCCTCATTCATGCGCAATCGGCGACGTCTAGCTGGCGCAGGACCTCGGCCACGACCCGAGGATCGCTTGCGAAGCCCAGGTGGGTACAGCGCACCGAGACCGCCCGGTCGCGCTCGTCGGCCCAACCGCAGGCCGAGCGGGGATGGATCACACCGTCGCGCGGGCTCCACAGGGCAATCGTCGGCACCGGCGGCTTGATCGCGAAATCGACTTCGATCGGAGGCTTGTCCACCGCGTGGCCGGTGACGACCTGATAGGCACGCCAGGCATTGTTGTTGCGCGGGTCGCCCGAGAAAGGCGTCCCCATCGTGATCACCTTGGCGACGTTTTCGGGCTGGCGCTGCGCGATTTCGCGCGCAAACAGGCCACCCAGGCTCCAGCCGACCAGCGCCACCGGGCTGCGGTGCTGCCGGGCGAGTGCACCGACCCGGCGCATGAGATAGGCGAAATTGTGCTGGTTGGGCCCGAAGTTGATACCCAGTCCCCATTCGTGAACCGAATGCCCGGCCTCCGCCAGCGCATCGGCCATCGGCCTCATCCGGTTCGGATGCGCTCCGAAACCGGGAAGCAGCATGACCGGTTGGGGATGCGCGGACTTCGCCACCGCGATAGGCTTCGGCCGCCCGCGCCTGAGCGAGGCCAGCTCTGCCAAAAACAGGCGAAGCGAGGGCGCGCGGGCGCCTTCCGGGCGCGGCTGGCGAGCGAGCGCGGCGCGGCGGACCAGCGCCTCGCGCAGCCCCTCAAGTCCATTCTCGGCCCGCCCGTCGTTCATGCCTTACCTGTTTTCCTTAGCACCTGTCCTGCTTGACCGATTGTTCAGGATTCGCAGTCGCCCAGCCGCGTCGTCGTCATGTGCATCGCCATCTTGGCCATGCGATCACCCATGCCCGGCAGCGACTGTTCCATATCGAGTTTCACGTCGGAGCCTTGGGGGCTGACAGTGCCGACCATCGTCGCCTTCGCGGTTGCGCCGGACTTGTCCTTGCACTCCATGCGGGCATTGAGCGTGCCGCCGCTGACCTCGAATTGCGAGTAGCTGCACTGGCTGTCGCCCGGCAGGGAATCGAGCATGTCCTTGTAGCCCTTGTCCGCCTCCGCCTGGGTCAGGCAATAAGTCCGGGGCGGGATGTTCGCCATCATCTGCTTCATCTGGCCCGCGTGCTCATCGCTCATGCCGGGCATCTCGAACTTGGTGAACTCTACCGTCTGGCGGTACTGGCCGGGCTGCGGCGGCTCCAGCTTCGCGGCTTGCGCCTGCGCCGCGGAAGCCTGCTCCTGCGGGTTCTTCGGCGCTTCCTCGTTCGAACCGCACCCCGCAAGCGCGAGGACCGCAAAGACCGCACCGGCAATGGCAAACACTCGAGTCATTTCCCGTCCTCCCGTTGGACCGAACTGCCAAGGGGGTAACATCGCGCTGCCCGGGCTGCCAATGATTCACGCTCGGTCATTGCGACCTCACCATATATACCCCATATGTTCCGCCATGGCCGAACTCGTCATCCGCCGCGGGCTCGAGGAACCCGATACCTCGGGCACCTTCGTTCCCCACAAGCCGCAGCGACCCGAAAAGTCTCTACCGGGCAAGAAGTTCCGGATCGTCTCCGATTACGAACCGGCAGGCGACCAGCCGACCGCCATCGCGGAACTGGTGCAATCGGCACAGGAAGGCGAGCGCACGCAAGTGCTGCTCGGCGTGACCGGTTCGGGCAAGACCTTCACGATGGCCAAGGTTATCGAGCACCTGCAGCGCCCGGCGCTCATACTCGCGCCCAACAAGATCCTGGCCGCCCAGCTCTATTCCGAGTTCAAGGACTTCTTTCCGGATAACGCGGTCGAGTACTTCGTCTCCTACTACGACTACTACCAGCCCGAGGCCTACGTGCCCCGGTCGGACACCTACATCGAGAAGGAAAGCTCGGTGAACGAGGCAATCGACCGGATGCGCCACTCGGCCACACGCGCGCTGCTCGAACGCGATGACGTCATCATCGTCGCTTCGGTCTCGTGCCTCTACGGCATCGGCTCGGTCGAGACCTACTCGGCGATGATCTTCGACCTCAAGGTCGGCGAAACGCAGGACCAGCGCGAAATCATCCGCAAGCTCGTTGCCCTGCAGTACAAGCGCAACGACGCCGCCTTTACCCGCGGCACCTTCCGTGTGCGCGGCGACAATCTGGAAATCTTCCCCTCGCACTACGAGGACATGGCCTGGCGCATCTCGTTCTTCGGGGACGAGATCGAGGAAATCTCCGAGTTCGATCCCCTGACCGGCAAGAAGGGCGCGGCGCTGGAGAAGGTGCGGGTCTACGCCAATTCGCACTACGTCACCCCGGGTCCGACGATGAAGCAGGCGAGCGAGGCGATCCGCTTCGAGCTGACCGAGCGGCTCAAGGAACTGGAAACCGAAGGCAAGCTGCTCGAGGCCCAGCGGCTGGAGCAGCGCACCAACTTCGATCTGGAGATGATCGCCGCGACCGGGTCGTGCAACGGCATCGAGAACTACTCGCGCTTCCTCACCGGGCGCATGCCCGGCGAACCGCCGCCGACGCTGTTCGAGTATCTGCCCGACAATGCCCTGCTGTTCGTCGATGAAAGCCACCAGACGGTGCCGCAGATCGGCGCGATGGCGCGTGGCGACCACCGTCGCAAGCTGACCCTTGCCGAATACGGATTCCGCCTGCCCTCCTGCATCGACAACCGCCCGCTGCGGTTCAACGAATGGGACGCGATGCGCCCGCAGACCTTCGCGGTTTCGGCCACGCCCGGCGGCTGGGAAATGGAGCAGACCGGCGGCGTCTTTGCCGAACAGGTGATCCGCCCGACCGGCCTCATCGATCCGCCCGTGACGATCCGCCCGGTCGAGGATCAGGTGCAGGACTGCATCAACGAGTGCAAGGAAACCGCCGCCAAGGGCTATCGCACCCTCGTCACCACACTGACCAAGCGCATGGCGGAGGACCTGACCGAGTTCATGCACGAGGCGGGCGTGCGGGTGCGTTACATGCACTCCGACGTGGAGACGCTGGAACGCATCGAACTGATCCGCGATCTTCGCATGGGCGTCTATGACGTGCTGGTGGGCATCAACCTGCTGCGCGAGGGCCTCGACATTCCCGAATGCGGCCTGGTGTGCATCCTCGATGCCGACAAGGAAGGCTTCCTGCGCAGCGAGACCTCGCTGATCCAGACCATCGGGCGCGCCGCGCGCAACGTCGATGGCCGCGTGATCCTCTATGCCGACCGCATGACCGGATCGATGGAGCGCGCGATCGCCGAAACCGACCGCCGCCGCGAGAAGCAACAGGAGTTCAACGAGGCCAACGGGATCACTCCGCAGACGATCAAGCGCCGTATCGCCGACATCGTCGCCGACACCGCCAGCCGCGACGGCGTGGTCGTCGATCTCGAGGATGGCGAGCGCAACGAACTCGTCGGGCACAACCTGCGCGCCTATATCGAGGAACTGGAACAGCGCATGCGCGCCGCCGCAGCGGACCTCGAGTTCGAAGAGGCCGGCCGTCTGCGCGACGAGATCCGCCGGCTCGAGGCCAGCGAACTCGGCCTGCCGGATGCCGAGAAGAAGGCCCCACTGGTCGGCCGCTCAAACGAAGGCAAGCCCGGGACGCGCAAGATGCGCTACGGCAAGACGCAAAGGAAGTTCGGCCGCTAGGCGCAGCCAGAGCCGGAAAGTCAGCCGATAACGCCAACTTGCGGGGCCTTTCGCCAGGCCCGCGGATTATTTGCCGTCGACAGGAAACAAGTCGCGGGCGATAGTGTTCCTAGGTCACACGACGCCGCGCGCGACCACGAGTTAACTGACACCAGGCCCCGTCCGTCCGCGCGATCGGGGTCTTTGGGTGGTGTACCGGCTGACCGGAGAGAGCGCGAAGACCTTGATGCACCGACTGGCCAGTTTCGACGTCACGGCGAACATACCCGACGAGAACCGGCGGATCGTCGCCCAGATCGGCTTCGGCGTCGTCTGCGCCCTGGCGATGATCGCCCTGCGCGCTGCCATCAGCATGTGGGCGCCGACGTCCGGGCCCTTCGCCCTCGTCTATCCCACGATCCTGATCGCCACGCTCTATGGCCACTGGCAGGCCGGCGGGGTCGCCTACCTGATCAGCTTCTTCTGGGCCTGGTGGATTGTGCTGCCCAAGGCCCATTCATTCCGGTTCGAAATCGCCACCGACCCTCCGCGCGTGGCCATCAACGCCCTCGCCGTCCTGATCGTGCTGGTGCTGGCGGAAATATTCCGCCGCGCGGTTCACCAGGTCACTCGCGCACGTGACGCCGAACTGGAACGGCGCCAGGTACTCATGCGCGAACTGGAACACCGCACCAAGAACAACTTCGCCCTCGTTGCCAGCCTGCTTTCGCTACAGCGTCGGCGGCACGACAACCCCGAAATCGTCGAAGCGCTCGATCAGGCGATCGGCCGCGTCGACACGTTCGCCCGCGCCTACGAGAACCTCAAGCTCACCGAAGCGGAGGGCTCCTACGTGCCGATGCGCCAATATGTCGGCGATGTCGTTTCCCGGGTATCGGCCGGGGCCTTTCACGACGAGGTCACTATCGAGGTCAGGGCCAGCGACTGCGAACTGCCGCAGCAGACCGCCGTCGCCATCTGCCTGTTCATCAACGAAGCGCTGACCAACAGCGCCAAGTACGCCTTTCCCGACGGCGCTGCCGGCAAGGTCAGCGTGATCTTCACCGGCAACGAGGACAACTGGGACCTCAAGGTCGTCGACGACGGGGTCGGTTCGGCCGAAGAGGCCCGCCAGCACAAGGCTGCGGGAACCACCGGCATGGGGCTTGGCCTGATGGAAGCCTTCGCCCGCCAGGCCGAAGCGGAATATTCCGTAGGCGGAGCGACGCAAGGACGCACGGTTCACTTGCGGCGGCGCAGCGGGGAATAGCCTCAGCGCCCCCTTGCGAGCGACGACCCGGACGATAGAGTGCCCGCTCTTGGTGCCCAAGGCACTGCAATCGAGGTCCTATCCCCCCATGAGACTTCTCGCCCTGGCCGCTTCGGCCCTGGTCTTTACCGCCGCTTCCACGCTCTCCCCCGCCGTCGTCCAAGCCCAGGACAAGGCCGCCGACGCCAAAGCCGACGACAAGTCGACCGACGATCGCCTGGAGCCTTTCCCCGAGGCCAGATCGGTCAAGCAATCGGCCGTCATCGGCGGCAAGACCGTGAACTACACGGCCACGGTCGGCTCTCTTGCGGTCAAGGACGACAAGGGCAAGGTGATCGGCGAAGTCGTCTATACCGCCTATACCCTGCCCGGACGCGCAACCGACCGGCCAGTGACTTTCGCCTTCAACGGCGGCCCCGGCGCGGCATCGGTCTATCTCAACCTCGGCGCGATCGGCCCCAAGCGCGTGCCGTTCGGCGCACAGGGGGATGCCCCGTCGGACCCGGCGGTCCTGCGCGACAATCCCAACTCCTGGCTCGACTTCACCGATCTCGTCTTCATCGATCCCATCGGCACCGGCTTCTCGCGCTCGCGGTTAGACGAGGAACAGACGAAGAAGGCATTCTACTCTGCCGATGCCGACATCCATTACCTCAGCCGCATCGTCTATGACTGGCTCGTCGCCAACGACCGCCTGACCAGTCGCAAGTACCTGACCGGCGAAAGCTATGGCGGCTATCGCGTCCCGCGCCTTGCCTATTACCTGCAGACGCAGATGGGCGTGGGCATTTCGGGCATGACGCTGGTCTCGCCCTATCTGGACCCACCCGCGATCGGCGAGGACGACGCGCTTTCGCCCCTGCCCTGGATGATCGCCTACCCCTCCATGGCGGCAGGCCATTTCGAACGACAGGGCCTGCACCTCGACGATGCCACGATGGGTCCGGTCGAAACCTACATGCGCACGCAGTTCGTGCAGGATTTCCTCGCCGGTCCGCGCGACAAGGCTGCAACCGACCGGCTTTCGGCCAAGGTCGCGGAACTGACCGGGCTCGATCCGGCGATGGTCCGGCGCATGAACGGGCGCGTCGACATTGCCACTTACCTGCGCGAAATCCGCCGCGATCAGGGCCTCATCGGATCGGTCTACGATTCCAACTACACCGCTTACGATCCCTTCCCGGCCAGCGCTTCGCCCGAGTACAACGACCCGTTGCTCACCACGCTGATCGCGCCGACGACTTCGGCCATGGTGGACTTCGTCACCCGGCAGGTCGGCTGGAAGGTCGACGCGCGCTACAACGCGCTGTCCTACGACGTGAACGAGAAATGGGACCGCGACGATACCGACAGCCCGGTTTCAGACTTGCGGCGTGCCATCTCCATCGACCCGAAGATGACGGTCGACATCGTCCACGGTTGGGACGACCTGTCCTGCCCCTACTTCGCCTCGCGCCTGATCGTTTCGCAAATGCCCGACTTCGGCGTCGAGAACCGGGTGCGCCTGCACATGTATCCCGGCGGGCACATGTTCTATTCGCGCTCCGACAGCGGGGCGAAGATGCGTCAGGATGTCATGGCCAGCTACCGGGCAAGGAACTGAGCGCGCAGCGTCAGGTTCTCGAAGCCATCGATTCAGCGCGACGGGGCAGCGCACGAAGCGTATGATCGCCCGATCCAGTCGGGAGATAAACCGTGCGCCTGCCCCTGCTTGCAGCGGCGGCCCTTGTCGCCGCTTCGCTGACCGCCCCCGCCGCTGACGCCGCCGACGGTAATGTCGGCCCGCCAGCCGAGCGTATCACCGTGACGCTGAGCAACTTCACCTTCGATCCATCGGTGATCGAACTGCACCACGGGCGCGCCTACGTCCTGCACATCGTCAATGGCGCCAGGGGAGGCCACAACTTCCAGGCCAATGCCTTCTTCGCCGACGCCGCTCTTGCCCCGGGCGACCGGGACAAGGTGACGGGCGGCAAGATCGAGCTGAAAGGCGGCGAGGCGGTCGATCTCAGGCTGACCGCCCCGCAGGCACCGGCGACTTATCCGCTCAAGTGCACGCATTTCCTCCATGCCGGGTTCGGCATGAAGGGCAAGATCGTCGTCGACTGACGCGATTCAGAGTTTGCCGAACTTGGCTTCGTAAGCGGCGCTGTCTCCGCTGGAGAGCAGCTTGGCCTGCTCCACCCAGTTGTCGCGACGCGGACGACCGGCAAAGGAGCCGAGCTTGGTGTCCAGCTCGTCGAGATCGGCATCGGTCCAGCCAGCGATCTGCTCGTAGCGAGTCACACCGAGCGAAGTCAGCAACGTCGCCATCTTCGGCCCCAAGCCCTTGATCTTGCGCAGATCGTCCGCCTCTCCGGCTGCAGGTGCGGGGCTGGGCGCAGGCGTTTCGGCCGCGGCGGGAGCGGCTTCCGGGGCACGCTGAGCTGCTGCCGGCTTCTTCACCGCATCCACTTCGTCCTGCGCTGCGACCGCGATCACTTCGCCGATCCCGGCCATCGTCCCTGCCATGGCGGGCGGATCGATGTGGGCGGCAGGCGGCGCGTCGATCAGCGCCTGGTTGCGCTTGGCGGGAGCCGCCCCTTCGTCAAGAACGTCGGGCCGGCGATCGCGCTGGCCCTGCTTCGAGCCATGCACGAAAAGCCAATAGGCAACGACAATGCCGATCAGCAGAGCGGCAATAAAGATCAGCCAATTGGCTTCGATCATCTGCACCAAGATCTATCCCTTCCGGTTCCACAAGAGCCAGCCGATGCCGAAGCCGACGCAGTAGGTCAGCAGCACCGAGACGGCCATTTCAAGCCAAAGCGGCATCCGCGCATCCTTTCTGCCACAATCCCGTGGCTTCGCGGAACTGCCCATGACCAAAGACGGGCGCGCGCTCAACAGACAAGTTCATATCAACCCGGGCCCGGCGTATCGATCGGCGTCGGCTTGACCGGCGCCGAAGTGATGACCGAGAATTCGATGCGGCGGTTGGCCGGATCGAGCGGATCGAGCCCGGGGATCGGATCGCGCGCGCCGACGCCGGTCGCCCGCAACCCGTCGGCCGGGATGCCACGACCCACGAGAGCCCAGCGCACGGCTTCCGCCCGCGCCTTGGACAACGCGACATTGGCCTCGCTGTTGCCGCCGCCATCGGTATGACCGGTGACCGCGATGATGCTGCCGACGCAGGGTCGCAGGGCATGGGCGACTTCATCGAGCAACCGCTCGCTGGCCGGATCGATGCGCGCGCTGGCCTCGGAAAAGCGGATCGTGCGGGTTTGCAGGATCGTCTGGACGTCGTCCTGGCAATGCAAAGTGGTGACGGCCGGGACGCCGTCGCTATCGCGCGCCCAGCTTACACCGCCAATACCCGGCACTTCCGCAACCGCCAATGCCACCCGCGTGCGCGTGGCCGCGTCGAGCCTGCGCCCTCCGGACAGGATCGGATGACGCGTGTACCAGCCGTACCGATCGCGGAATGCCAGCGCGATGCCCTGCCCGCCTGCCGCATCGCGGGCCGCCACTGCCTTGCGCTCCAGTCCTTCGATGAAGACCGGACCGTAAAGGCGAGACGCGGCAAACGACAGGGCCAGGCACAGGGCAGCTCCGGCTGCGGCAATCGAGGCTCGGCGCGGGTTCATGCCCTGAAGCCTAGGGCGCAAACCCGGCGCTGTCAGCCTCCTTCGCGCGAATTGCCCCCAAGCGAATCGGCAACATCGACAAGCTTGACGAACTCCTGCCGCCAGTAGTCGTCCTGGCTACCGGCAAGCTGGCGGATCTGCGCAGGCGTGAAGCCGCCCAGCAGATCGTCCCCGCGCAGCGACTGGCCGAAGGCGGCCACAGCGGCGGCAAAGGCGAAGTCCCCGCTCGGCCGCACGGCCGACGCCATCAGGCGCGCCGGCACCGCGCGTTCGATCAGCTTTGAAACTTTCCCGTCGGGCAACTTGTAGCGCAGCTTGACGAAGGCCAGCTCGCCGGCCTGCCGCGCCGCCGCGGGCAGCGGATCATCGTAGCGGCGCGGCGCGATCCAGCCCTTCGCACCGGCAGGCACGATCTCGTAGATCGCCGTCACCTGGTGACCGGCGCCGATGTCACCGGCATCGACCTTGTCGTTGTCGAAGTCCTGTTCGCGCAAAGCCCGGTTCTCATAGCCGAGCAGGCGATACTGGCTGACTTGCACAGGGTTGAACTCGACCTGGATCTTCACGTCCTTGGCGATGGTGAACAGGGTCGAACTCATCTGCTCGCCCAGCACTTTCTTCGCTTCCAGTGCGCTGTCGATGTAGGCGTAGTTGCCGTTTCCGTGGTCGGCGATCTGCTCCATCAGCGCTTCGTTGTAATTGCCCTGTCCGAAACCGAGCGTGGTCAGCGTGATGCCATTGTCGCGCTCCTTCTCGATCATCGCGATCAGGTCGTCGTGGTTGGTGACGCCGACGTTGAAATCGCCATCGGTGCCGATGAGGATGCGGTTGACGCCGCCTTCGATGAAGTTGTCGCGGGCGATGTTGTAGGCCAGCTGGAGCCCGGCTGCCCCGGCCGTCGAACCACCCGCCTGCAACCGGTCGAGCGCGTCGCGGATCTTGCGCGTGTCGTTGGTTGGCTCGAGCACCAGCCCGGCCGCACCGGCATAAACAACGATCGAAACCTTGTCCTGCGTGCCCAGTTCGCCGGCGAGCCCGGCCAGCGCCGACTTGAGCAAGGGCAGCTTGTCGGGCGCATTCATCGAGCCGGACACGTCGACAAGGAAGACCAGGTTCGCGGGCGGCCGTCCGTTGCGGGGCAGGTCATAGCCGCGCAGACCCACGCGCAGGAGCCGCGTCGCCGGATTCCAAGGCGTGACCGCAAGATCGGTCGTCACCGAGAAGGGTACGTCCCGAGCTGCGGGGCGTGCATAGTCGTAACGGAAATAGTTGATCATTTCCTCGGTGCGCACGGCCCGCGCCGGCGGAAGCTGGCCTTGCGCCAGGAAGCGGCGGGCATTGGCATAGGCCCCGGTGTCGACATCGACCGAGAAGGTCGAGACGGGTTCCTCGCGCGCGAGATGAACGGGCGAAACTTCCTTGCCCTCGTACTGCTCGCGCCCGGGATCGGTCGCCACCTGTACCGGTGGAACGAGCATCCGCGAGGTCGTGGGTGGCGGAGGAGGTGCCGGCGGGGGAGGTGCCGCCATCGCGATCGCTGGAGGTGGGGCAACTTGCGCCTCGGCCTGCACCGAGTCCGCCGACTTGCGCAGCCCGGTCGTGACAATGAGCGCTTCGATCTGAGCCGTCACGGCAGGTGGCCGCTGGGTCGCGAGCTCGCGCGGCCTTGCTGCATCGGCCTGCGCGGCGCCTTGCCCGCTCGCCAGATCGCCGGTTTCACTCGCGCAGCCGGCGACAAGAAAGAGAACCGTCGAAATACTCGTCCCCGCGATCCATGAACGCGAGCCTGCACTTTGCTTCGGCATGGCCTTCCCTCCTCTCGGATTCTTTCCCGAGATCAAGAAGGGCCCAGCGCGGGTTAATCGCGACTGAATGTTATTGGTGCGCGACGAACCGATTACAGGGACTTAATCGGATTCAGGCCGCCTTGGTCTTCTGGAACAGCTTGCGATCCTCCGGACCGAAGGCCTTCTTCCAGATGACGTAGAGGTACGAGCCGAGGATCGCCGGGATGCCGAACAGCAGTTCCGCCCATTCCGGCAGGTACTGGGTCGCAAGGAAGCCGATGACGACCGCCGGGGCGGCCGCCCAGACCAGCGCCCAGCGCCAGTTGTTGATCTTCTCGCCAAGATGCTTTGCCAGCATGAGCGACTTGACGACCGAGGCGAACCCAAGCGCCAGCATCAGTGCAATCGCCGCGGCCGCCGCCTGGAACAGCGAATTGTAGCCGTAGTGCTGCATCAGCATGATGCCCGCGAGCGTCAGGGCCGCCTGCAGGCCGATGGTGACGACCGAGACCACGAGGTTCTTGACCCGGGCGACGTAGATCAGCGCCGCCTCGCTGACGACCGCGGTTGCCGCGACGACTTCCGCAGCCAGCAGGAAGGCCAGAGCGCCGGTACCGCCGACGAACTCACGCCCGACCAGACCCATGACGCCTTCACCCGGAATGCCGAGGGCAAGCGCAATGCCGGCCTGTGCGGCGGTGATCCAGAAGCCCACCTGGCAGACCTGCCGGGCAATCGCCCCGTAGTCCCTTTCCTTCAGGTTGCGGGTGATGACCGGCCCCAGCACCGGCTCGAAGCTGGTCTTGAGCTTCTGCGGCAGGCTCGCGACCTGCTGGGCGGCGTAATAGACGCCGACCGCGGCGGGCGGTGCAAGGAAACCGAGCATGAAGATATCGACGCGGCGCGTGCCCCACTCGATGGTGTCGGCCAGCGCAATCGGCATCGAGCGTACCGCGAGACGACGCATCTGCCCGACCTTGGGCCGCCAGTGATACGGCAGGCCGTATTCGCGGATGAAGGGAATGAAGGCGGTGATCGCCGCTGCGAAGATCGAGGCGATATAGGCCAGCGAAAGGCCGCTTTCGGGCGCAATCCAGATCATTGCGCCGGCCATGATCGAGATCGTCCAGGGTTCGACGATGGCGCGCGACCATACCGTAGGGCTGATCCGCAGGCGATAGGCCAGCGCCGCCAGCCAGATCTCGGTCAGGGTCAGCGGCGGGATGGCAATCACCATCAGCCGGTCGATCTCGGTGTACTTGCCGCCCGGGAACGTCAGCGCGGGCACGAACCAGAGGATCAGTGCCCCTGCGCACGAGGCGAGAATCGCCAGGATCATGCCATCGGCCACGACATTGGCGGGATGGACCTCGCCCTCGGTATCGGAGAGACGCTGCGCCAGGCCGCGCTTCTCGCCCATCGTGCAGATCATCGCGCAAAGTTCGATCACCACCAGTGCGGAGGCGAAGCGACCCAGCGCCGCCGGACCGTAGACCGCAGCACGGCCGGCGATGAAAAGAAACGGTATGCGCGCGGCGAGGCGCAGGAAGAACCCGAAGAAGTTCGTCCGCCCGCCCTTGGCCAGCGCTGCAATGTCATCCCGGTCGCCGGAACCGGGCGCGCCCTGGGCGCTGCCGGAAGTCTCGCTCAAGTACTGGCTTCCTGCTCTGCGCGCAGCGGCCGTGCGAGCATGTCTTCAACCACTGTAGCGGCAGGTGCATCGCCCTTCAGCAAGCTGCACACGGCCTGCACGATCGGCATGTCGATCCCCTCGCGCGCGGCCAGTTCGGCAAGGACCGGAGCGGTGGCCGCGCCTTCGGCAACGCTGTTCTTGCCCGATAGGGCTGCAGCCGCCGACTGTCCCTGCCCGATCGCAAGACCGAGCGAGAAGTTGCGGCTGGAGGTGGAATTGCAGGTCAGCACCAGATCGCCGAGGCCGCAAAGGCCGGCCAGCGTCTCTGCCCGCGCGCCGCGCGCTGTGCCGAAACGCAGCATCTCGGCATAGCCGCGCGCGATCAGCGCCGCGCGGGCATTCTGGCCGAGGTTGAGCCCCTCGACGACGCCGCACGCAATGGCGAGCACGTTCTTCACCGCGCCGCCGATCTCGGCGCCGATAACGTCGTCGGAATAATAGGGCCGCAGGGTGTGGCGCACGATCAGCGGCGCAAGGCGGTCCCATTGCGCTTCCCCGCCCGCGCAGGCGAGCGTCACCGCGGTCGGCAACCCGGCGGCGACCTCATGCGCGAACGTGGGGCCCGACAGCACGGCCAACTGCGCATCCGGCGCAGCCACGGCGGCCACATCGGACATCAGCCGCCCGGTCCCGGCCTCGATCCCCTTCGCACACAGGACGAGGTCATGTTCGCCCTTGGGCAATTGGGCAATGACGGAGGCGAGGAACTGCGCGGGCACGACCAGCAACAATGCCGACAGCCCCGCCATCTCGCCCAGGTCGCCGGTGGCGCGGATCGTCGGAGCCAGACTCGCGCTCGGCAGGAACACGCTGTTGCGGTGCTGCGCGTTGATGTCCGCCACGACTTCGCTCTCGCGCGCCCAGAGCAGCACGTCGCTGCCGTCGCTCGCCAGCGACTGCGCCAGGGCCGTGCCCCAGGCGCCTGCGCCGATGACCCCAACCTTGCACGTCATGCCTTCACTCCCGCACCGCGAACGGCTTCTGCATTGGGATCGAGCGGCCAGCGCGGGCGCGCGGCCGTATCCAGCGGATCCGACTGCCCCAGCGCAAGACGCTCGACACCCGCCCAGGCGATCATCGCCGCATTGTCCGTGCACAGGCCCAGCGGCGGCGCGACGAATGGCAGGCCATGATCTTCTGCAAGGGCTTCCAGCGCACCGCGGATCGCCTTGTTCGCAGCGACCCCACCGGCAACGACCAGCGCGTTCATCTCGCCCACGCCCTTGAGCGCGCGCCGCGTGCGGTCGATCAGGCAGTCGATCGCGGCCTGCTGGAACGAGGCGGCGATATCCGCATCGGTATAGTCCGGGTCCGCCGCAGCATCGAGCGCGTGCTTGGCGCGCATCACCGCACTCTTGAGTCCCGCGAAGGAGAAGTGCGGCTCGGCAGATCCCACCAGCGGGCGCGGCAGGGGCACTTTCTTCGCATCGCCCTGCGCGGCCAGCCGCTCGACCGCAGGACCACCCGGATAGCCCAGGCCCAGCAGCTTGGCGGTCTTGTCGAAAGCCTCGCCCAGTGCATCGTCGATGGTCGTGGCCAGGCGGCGGAACCGCCCGACGCCTTCCACCGCCAGGATCTGGCAATGGCCGCCCGAAACCAGCAGCAGCAGATAGGGATAGGCCAGGGCCTCGTCGGCAAGGCGCGGCGAAAGGGCATGGCCTTCCAGGTGGTTGATGGCAATGAGCGGTTTGTCGGTCGCCATGGCCAGCGCCTTGGCGGTGACAAGGCCGACCATCACGCCGCCGATCAGGCCGGGTCCGGCAGTGGCGGCAATCGCATCGACATCTTCCAGCTTCATGCCGGCATCGGCCAGCGTGGCTTCGATGAGCGGGGCAAGGCGTTCGGCATGGGCGCGCGCGGCGATCTCGGGCACGACACCCCCATAGGGGCGGTGCACCTCGTCCTGCGACGCGATGCGCTGCGCAAGAATGACGCGCCCGTCGGTCACGAGCGCGGCAGCCGTTTCATCGCAGGAAGATTCTATCCCGAGAACTGTCCTCATCGCGACTTTCCCTGAACGACAATGCCGGGTAGCACAACCCGCCGATGGCACACGATAAACAAGACATGAAACTCCGCCTCGGCACACGCCGTTCACCGCTCGCCATGGCCCAGGCCGAGGAAGCGCGCGATCGGCTGGCCGCAGCCCATGGAATCGATCCCGCGCATATAGAGATCGTCGCGGTTACCGCCAGCGGGGATCGCATCCAGGACCGCGCCCTCGCCGATATCGGCGGCAAGGCGCTCTGGACCAAGGAACTCGACGCCTGGCTCGCCGCCGGAGAGATCGATTTCGCAGTGCATTCGGCCAAGGACGTGGAGACGATCCGGCCCGACACCTTTGCGATCTGCGCGGTGCTGCCGCGCGCGGACGTGCGCGACGTCCTGATCGGGGCGGACAGCATCCATGCCCTGCCGCCCGGCGCCGTGGTCGGCACCAGCGCCCCGCGCCGCGCCGCGCAGCTCCTTCACGCCCGCCCGGACTGCTCGGTCATCACCTTCCGCGGCAATGTCGCCACGCGGCTTGCCAAGCTGGCCGCGGGGGAAGCCGATGCGACGTTCCTCGCCGCTGCCGGGCTCGAACGCCTGGGCCAGACCGGAACCGGCCACCCGCTGGCCGAGGATGAATGGCTCCCGGCGCCGGGACAGGCCGCCATCCTGATCGAATGCCGCGCCGACGATGTGCGCACCCTCCAGATCCTCTCGGCCATCGACGACGCGCCCAGCCGCGCCGCAGTGATGGCCGAGCGCGCGCTGCTCGCCTCGCTCGGCGGCAACTGCCACAGTCCGATCGCCGTGCTGACCCGGCTCGAAGGAGACCGGATCGTGCTGCGCGGCGCGCTGTTCAGCCCCGACGGCGCCGAGAAGGTGGAAGGCGAGATCCGGTTCGGCAAAGACGACCTCGACGCCCCCGCCAGACTGGGCGCGGACCTTCTTTCCCGCGCGGTTCCGGCCATCGCCGCCCATTTCGACGGACCGGCCTGAGCGGGGCGATGACCCCTCTCGTCATCATTCGGCCCGAACCGGGCGCCGGCGCCACCGAAGTTGCAGCCCATGCCTTGGGCCTCGATGCGCGCTGCTATCCCCTCTTCGCGGTCCGCCCGCTGGCATGGGAGCCGGTTCCCGCATCGGAAATCGACGCGATCCTGCTCGGCAGCGCCAATGCCCTGCGCCATGGCGGCGCGGCGCTGGAAGCTTACCGCGGGCATCCCGCCTATGCGGTGGGCGAAAAGACGGCCGCTGCGGCCAGAGCCGCCGGCCTTGACGTGGTGGCCACCGGCAAGGGCGGCCTGCAGCGCGTCCTCGCCAACCTGGCACCGGCGCACCGCCGGCTGCTCAGGCTCGCCGGACGCGAACGGGTCGCGCTCTCGCTGCCCCCCGGCGTGACGATGACCACGCGCGAGGTATATGCCAGTGAAGTCCTGCCCCTCCCGGCTGACCTGAAGCATCTTCTGAGCGCGCCCTGCGTCGTCCTGCTTCATTCCGGCGAGGCGGCCGCGCACTTCGCGCAATCGGTCGAAGCATCGGGAATCGATCGCAGACACGTTTCGCTTGCCGCCATCGGCCCCCGCGTGGCCGCGCGTGCCGGCGATGGCTGGGCCGCGCTGCGCAGCGCCGATGAACCGAGCGATGCCGCCTTACTGGTCTTGGCCTCGCAGATGTGCCAAGACACTGCAAACAGGGTCCCATAACCGAAAAAGGCTCGATGCAGGACAATTCAGCGATATCTTCTGCAACCCAGACCCGCCCGCGCTCGCGCAGCGGGGTGATCTTCGTGGCTTTGCTCGCCTTCCTGCTGGGCGCCCTGCTGGTCGCCTGGGCAGGATCGCGCGGCTATCTCGACAAGCTGCAGCCGGTCGAGGCACCGACCGAAGAGCCGGCTGCGATTGCCGAGCCGGATACCGAAAGCCCCGTCCCCGAGACCCCTGAGCAGCCTTCGCAGCCCACTGCCAAGCAGCTTGCCACAATCGGATCGATCGAGGGGCGCTTGGCGCTGCTGGAGGACCGGCTTTCCCGCATCGATTTCCAGACCGACGCCGCTTCGGGCAATGCCGCAAGGGCCGAGGGCCTGCTGATCGCCTTTGCCGCGCGCCGAATGGTCGACCGTGGCGAGCCGCTCAGCTACGTCGCCGACCAGCTGCGCCTGCGTTTCGCCAATGCCCAGCCGCGCGCGGTGCAGACGGTGATCGATTTCTCGAAGAACCCCGTCACAATCGACGAATTGCGCGCGCGCCTCGAGGCGCTTTCGCCTGAACTGAGCGCGACCGGTGGCGACATGAGCCTGTGGGACCGTGCCCGCACCGAACTGGCCGGGATGTTCAAGGTCCACCGCGATTCGGCAGCACTGATGAGCCCGTCGGCACGCATCGAACGCGCCAGCGTCATGCTCACCGCCAAGCGCATTGGCAGCGCAGTCTCCGAAGTGGAACGCCTGCCGGGCGCGGAAGCCGCCGACCGCTGGATCGCCGACGCCCGCCGTTACGAGGAAGTCCAGCGCGCGCTCGACCTGCTGGAAACCACGGCCATGCTCGAACCGCGCCGGCTGCAGGATGCCGAAGGCCACAAGGTCGATCAGCCCAGTCCGCTGGCAACGCCGGCCGCGCCGGGCCCCGTGCCCGGCATCGACGAAGCGGATCAACCGATGGAATTGCCGGTCAACTGAGCCCGGCGCGACGGCCGGGCCTGCGTCCTTATCCCTGCAGCAGCGCGGGCAGCTTGCCCGACATACCCCGCGCCTCGTCCATAAAGAAGCGCTTGAGCGTGGGCATGCGCTGCACCGCGCCCATGCCGAGGCGGCGCGCTGCGCTGGGAAGGCGGCCCGGAATGCCAAACAGGCGGGTCAGCCCGTCAGTCACCGACATGACCATGAAGGCATCGAGGCTGCGCCACTTTTCGTAGCGGGCCAAGAGCTGCGCATCGCCCGGCTCGAGGCCGAGGCGCATCCCTTCGGTCAGCACTTCGACAAGTGCGCCGACATCGCGCAGCCCCAGGTTGAGGCCCTGCCCGGCGATCGGATGCATGCCATGCGCGGCGTCACCGATCACCGCGAGACGATCGTCGATCACGTGCCCTGCATGGTGGAAACGCAGCGGATAGGACATGCGCGGCGCGGAAAGCGAAATCGCGCCCAGCACGCCATGCATGCGCGAGGCGACTTCGTTGACGAACATCGCATCGGGCATGGCGGCGATCCCGGCAGCGTCCTTTTCGGCAACGGTCCAGACCAGCGCACTGCGATGGCGGCCCTCCCCGTCGTCGAGCAGCGGCAGCAGCGCAAAGGGACCGGCGGGATAGAAGATCTCCCACGCGGTATTGTCGTGCGGCTTGTCATGAAACAGCCCGGTCACGAAAGCGCGGTGCTTGTAGTCCCACTTGGCGAGCGCAAATCCGGCTTCGTCGCGGGTGGGCGACTGGCGGCCCTCCGCCGCGACGAGCAGGCTGGCCTTGAGCACGCGGCCGTCGGATAGCTCGACTTCGACCCCGTGGGGCCCGCGATCGCGCCGCACCGCCTCGGTCTTTACATGCCAAGCGATGTTGGGTTCCTGCCGCGCCGCGTCGAACAGCGCGATGCGCAAGTCGCGGTTGGCGAACATGCGGCCCAGCGAACCTTCGTCGGGCTTGGGCGTGAAATCGATCCGGCCCGGCTTCATGCCGTCGGTGACCGCGATGGAATCGATCGGGCAGCCCAGCGCATCGAGGCTGTCGGCGATGCCGATGTTGCGAAACAGGTTCCAGCTCGCAGTCGAGATCGCCGAGGCGCGGCCATCGGCGCCGACCGCGGTCAGGTCCGCGGGATCGGCCCGGTCGATGACGTGGCTGGTGATGCCCGAGCGGGCGGCCGCCAGTGCCAGCGTCATGCCGACAAGGCCGCCGCCAAGGATGATCAGGTCGCGGCGCTCCCCCGGTTCGGGGATCGCCGCCTGCTGCGTGGTCGTCTTCGATTCGCTCATCGCGAGCAGCTATCGGCCTCTGAAGCGTCGATGTCGAGACACCTGCCGTCCCACGTACCCGCCGGTTCGACCAGACCGATCTGCGCGGCGAGCGTCGGAGCGATGTCGACCGTCTCCACCGGCTGCGGCTGCTCCATGGTCACCGTGCCCCGGCGCCAGAACAGCATCGGCACGCGGCGGTCGTAGTCCCAGGGGCTGCCGTGCGTGGCGGTATAACCCGGGCGCGGCTCGGTGCCCGGCACGACGGCGCGTCCGGTCATCATCAGGACCTCGCCCGAGTGATCGGGATTGTAGGAAGCCGCAACGCGCTCGATCATCGACCAGTCCTGCGGGTTGCCGCTGGGGACCTTGACCGCCTTGAGCTCGTCGGCGGTATAGACCGCCGCGATCTGCGGATTGGCCTTGAGCCGCGCGACCAGCGCCGCGATCACCTTCTGGCGCTGCTTCTTGCTCAGGCCGTCGGCCAGCCAGATGTCGCCCGAACCGCCTGCACCGTAAAGAAGCGGGCCCGACTTCGCTGTGATCCCGGTGTCCTGCGACACCGCCTGCGACAGCGCCTTGCCGGTCAGCGAAGGATCGAGGCGCGCTGCATCGGGCACGCCCTGCTCGCGCAGGCGCTCGGGCGCGTCGATACCGCCGTGGTCGGCCGAAAGCACGACCAGGTAATCGATCCCGCGCGCATCGAGCGCATCGAGCAGGGTGCCGATGGTCTGGTCGAGCTGCGCCATCTGGATGCACATCTCGACGCCCTCGGTGCCATAGGCATGGCCGACCTTGTCGGTCGCCGAATAGCTGACGGAAAGAACGTCGGTCACGTCGTCCTTGCCAAGGCCCATCTCGTCGACAAGGCGCACGGCCATGTCGGTGGTCGCCGCGTCCATCCGGGGACTGAGGCTGAAGCCCTTGAAATCGCCCGACTTGAGCGGGAAGCGATAGGTGCCGATCGAAAACCCACCGAGCGGCAATGCGCGATCCACCGCGCCGCACCAGCCGGGCACCGGCAGGTCCCCGCCCCCTGCCCCTACCGTCTGCGCCAGCGCGGCATTCTCGGCCTCGGCGGCAGGGGACAGCTTGCGGTCGGCATAGCTGGTAAAGCCCTTGCCCTTGAACCAGTAGGCGGCATCGGCGGTGTGCCCGCTCATCATCACGACGGCGCGGTCCTTGGCCGAAACCGCGACATTGAGCGCGGCCGGGTTACGCTGCTTCATCAGGTCGCCCAGCGTCGGCGCCTTGAGGTGATCGGGGGAGACGACAGGATCGTCCGAAGTGCTCTGCGGATTGTTTTCGTCTTCGGCGCAATAGACCTGCTTGTCCTCGCGGCCGATGCCCGGGACATACCAGTTATTGGCGATGATGCCGGTCCGCGCCGGGTGAACGCCGGTCAGCAGCGTCGAATGCCCGGGGCACGTCTCGGTAGCGGCATGCGACTGGAATCCGGAAGGGAATACCGCGCCTTTCAGCAGACGGCCGAGGCCGTGGCTGTAATGCTCACGATACTGGGCAAACAGGTCGGCGGAAAACTGGTCGACCGCGATGGCCACGATCAGCTTCGGCTTTTCCTGCGCTGCCTCGGCTGCAGGCGCCTGCGGGGACGGCGCTTCTTCGGCGAATGCGGGCGCTGAAAGAGCTGCGAAACCGGCAAGAACGAGCGGTGCGAGGCAAAGGCGCGAGGCGAAGGGCATAAGGGGGGAGGTTCCTTGAAAAGTCAGCGCAATGCAGGCAATGCAACTTTGGCCGGAGCGAATATGTTTCGCAAGGCCGCGGGATGCACGGGAGCTTCATGGATACGCGCCGCTATCGCCTGTTTGTGGCAGTCATGTGTCACCTGCTGGCCCTGTTCCTGCTCCCGGCAACGGTATCGGCGGCGCCGAACCATATCGCTGCGCAGCTGGTAGCCGGGCCGCCTGCCCCGGGCGGCGGGCAGGTCACCCTCGCGATAGACATGAAGCCTGAAAAGGGCTGGCACGGCTACTGGACCAATCCGGGCGACGCCGGCCTTGGCATGCAGCTCGACTGGGCCCTGCCCTCCGGCGCGAAAGTCGGCCAGCCGCAGTACCCGGTGCCGCATACACTGATCGTCTCCGGGCTGATGAACCATGTCTACGAAAGCGACTATGCGGTTCTCGTTCCGCTGACCCTGCCTGCCAACGCGCGGCCGGACAGCCGCCTGTCGGTGCGCGTCAAGGCGCAGTGGCTGGCCTGCACCGACCAGATCTGCGTGCCCGAACGTGCCGACCTTGGCACCGAAGTGGTTGTCGGCGGCCCCGGACAGGATCCGGCGCGCTTTGCCGAATGGACCCGCCGCCTGCCCGCCCCGCTCGACGCACCGGTCAACATGGCGCTTTCCGACAAGGCCCTGCGTCTGGCAATCCCGCTTCCGGCCTCGGTCGACCTTGGCGAACCGCACGTGTTCATCGCGCAGGACAAGGTGGTCGACTACGCCGCGCCGCAAGTCTTCGCGCGCAAGGGCGACCTGCTGCTGGTGACGATCCCGCGCGTCGGCTTCGACCCGCAGAGACCGACAACGATCGAAGGCGTGCTCAAGTTCGACCGGGCCGGCAATGGCATTTCCTTCACTGCAAGGCCGGGTGCAGTGCCAACGGGCGGGGAAACGATCGCGACCGGCGATGCACCGGTGCTGCCCGCCCTGCCCTGGCTGCTGCTGGCCGCGCTGGCGGGCGGCTTGCTGCTCAACGTCATGCCCTGCGTCTTCCCGATCCTCAGCCTCAAGGCGCTCAGCCTCGCCCGTGCCGGAGAGAGCGAGGCCCATGCGCGAATCGAAGGGCTGGCCTATGCCGCCGGCGTCATCGTCGCCTGCCTGGCCCTTGGCGGCGTTCTCCTGGTGCTGCGCGCGGCGGGCGAGGAAGTGGGCTGGGCCTTCCAGTTGCAGGAACCGCTGGTCGTCGTCGGCCTGCTGCTGCTGGCAAGTGCGATCACCGCCAACCTGCTCGGCCTGTTCGAATTCGCCGTTCCCGGGTTCGTGGCCGGCGGCAGCCCGCGCAGCTATACGCAGGGCGCCTTTGCCACCGGCCTGCTCGCCGCCTTCGTTGCGACGCCCTGCACCGGGCCGTTCATGGCAAGCGCGATGGGCGCGGCGCTGCTGCTGCCGGTCGTGCCTGCGCTGGCGCTCTTCGCAACGCTGGGCCTCGGCATCGCCCTGCCCTTCATCGCCGTCGCCTTCATCCCGGCCTTGCGCCGCCGCCTGCCCAAGCCGGGGGCATGGATGCGCCGCTTCCGCCTGATCATGGCCGTGCCGATGGGCCTCACCGCCCTGGCCCTCGCCTGGCTGGCATGGAAGATCGGCGGCGAATGGTTCCTGCTCGGCGCGCTGCTGTTCACGGGCATCGTCCTTGCCGCCCTCGCCGGCGCGGGCATGGCCCAGCGCCGGGGACGCAGCGCTACGCCAGCGGCACTGCTCGCGGCCTTCGCTGCCATCGCGGGCCTTGCCATCCTGCCCCAGCCGGGACCGAACGCCGCGCATGTCGACAGCATCCTGAAGACTGCGCCGTTCAGCGAGGAAGCGCTGGCGCAGGCCCGCGCTTCGGGCCATCCGGTCTTCGTCTACATGACGGCGGACTGGTGCCTGACCTGCAAGGTCAACGAGGAAGTCGCGATCGAGCGCGAGGACACCCGGGCCGCCTTCGAAAAGGCAGGCGTGGTGGTACTGCGCGGTGACTGGACCCGGCGCGATCCGGAAATCACCCGCTACCTCACCGCCCAGGGGGCTGCCGGCGTTCCGCTCTATGTCTGGTACGCACCGGGCCGCGCACCCGAAAAGCTGCCCCAGGTGCTGACCCCTGCACTGCTTGCGGAGAAAGCGGGCCGCTGATCCTGCCGCGTTTGCGGCAGCTCCCGCTCCTCGGCGAGATATTGACGCGGATTCATCTTTGCCAGCGGTGAGTCCCCTAGCCGCCCAACGCAAAACCGTTAGCCGCGTTATCGTTATCAGGAGACGAATTGGAACCGCGATTCGGGACGCCGCCGGATGGGATCACCCGCAGTCAACAGTTTGCAGGATCATGGCCAGCAGGCCGGCTCGTTCTGGATCGAGGCCGTCGACGATGTCCTGATCGTCGCGGTGACCGACCGTGCCGGGCGCATCCTCTATGCAAACGACCGGTTCTGCGAGATCAGCGGCTACGGTCACGACGAACTCGTCGGCGCCAACCACCGCATCCTCAACAGCGGCCATCATGACCGCGGCTTCTTCAAGACCATGTTCAAAACGATCTGCGCCGGCGAGATCTGGCGCGGGGAAATCTGCAACCGGGCAAAGGACGGCTCGCTCTACTGGGTCTCGACGACGATCTTCCCCGAACTCGACGAGGCGGGGGAGGTCTGCCGCTTCGTTTCCTGTCGCTTCGACATCACCGAACAGAAGAACGCCGAGCAGCGCATGCGCGAGATGGCCGTCACCGATGCGCTCACCGGGTTGCAGAACCGCCTCGGCTTCCAGCATCGCTTCGCCCAGCTCCTGAGCGAGGCGCAACTGCACCGGCACGGGTTGGCGCTGCTGATGCTCGACATCGACAACTTCAAGGACATCAACGACGTCAGCGGGCACGATGCCGGTGACCAGTTCCTCAAGACCATGGCCTATCGCCTGCGCACCGTGCTGGGCAGCGAGGCGCTGATCGCAAGGCCCGGCGGCGACGAGGTCGCCATTGTCCTGAAGCGCACGCCCGACAGCGCGCCGCTGGCGGACATTGTCGAACAGTTGCAGGAAGCGGTCAGGGCTCCCGTCCAGATCGGACCGGCTTTCCTGCTTGCGACGGCAAGCATCGGCCTTTCGGTCTATCCAAAGGACGGCCAGTGCACGGCCGAGTTGATCAATTGCGCCGACGTCGCGCTCTATTCGGCCAAGCGCGTGGGCCGGAACCGCTGTGTCCGCTTCAAGCCGGAAATGCTGGAGCGCACGCGGCGCCGCGTTCTGATCCAGGAACAGGCGCACGCAGGCCTTACTGCCGGACAGTTCGAACTGTTCTACCAGCCCATCGTCGGCCTGCATGAAAGCGGCCTGCCATCGTTCGAGGCCCTGCTGCGCTGGCATCATCCGGTGCTCGGCCTGATCGCACCCGGCGTCTTCGAGGAGGTTTTCGAATCGCGCCAGCTCTGCGCGGAAATCGGCACGTTCGTGCAGGAAGCGGTGATCATGCAGACCCGCGCCTGGATCGATGCAGGCATTCCGTTCGCGCAAGTGAAATACAACACGACGACCGCCGACTTCGACGCCCCGCACTTCGCGGCACGCCTCCTGACCCTGCTCGACCGGCATGGCGTCGGTGCCGAACGCATCGGCATCGAGGTGACGGAAGGCATGTTCCTGGGACAGCAATCGGAGACCGTCCGGCGCGAACTTCATGCGCTGTCGAACGCAGGCGTCGAAATCGCCTTCGACGATTTCGGCACCGGCTTTGCCTCGCTCACGCATCTGAAGGAACTGCCGATAAGCCGCTTGAAGATCGACCGCAGCTTCATCACCAACCTGACCAGCGACACCCGAGACCAGAAGATCGTCCACGGCATGATCGCTCTCGCGCACAGCCTGGGCATTTCGGTAACCGCGGAAGGTGTCGAGACGTCGGATCAGATGGAACTGCTCACGGTCATGGGATGCGATCGCGTCCAGGGCCATTTCCATTGCGAGGCCATTCCCGCGGCCCAGGTTCCGGCGGTGCTCAACCGCCTCAACCCGTCATCCAACGTGCGGGTTGCCGCCTGAGCGGCAGGCAGGGGCGATGTGTGGCGCCCTGCTGCCTGCCGCTCATCAGCCGTCAGATCGCGGGCCATCGCCCGAAGCGCGCGCGGCTGGGCTGCAAGGCTACGCATTCGGCGCTGTCGATATGATCAGTCGTGAAGCTTCTCCCGGCTGAATGTCCTATCCTTGCGCATGTCATGGATGCGCCCGTCGCGCCCCTCGATGACCGGACTGCTATCGACCGGCTCATGGACGAGATCGTCGAACAGGGCGCGATAGTGAATCATGGCCTGACGCAGGTCCTCGGTGCCCGCCTCGCCGCGCGAACGACGCTCGGCGATGGCATGACCGGCGCGATAGTTCTGCACCACGTCGCCATGGTCGACGGAGAGGTCCGCCGAACGCTGTTCGAAATCGACGACCGGATAGCCGCGCTCCTCCATGACTTCGCCGAGCAGAACGTCAGCGCGGGTCACGGCATCGGCCGGGGAATCCACAAAGCGGGCCTGCACCTTGCGCCATGCTTCGACGTAACGGGCCCGGCTTTCTTCGGAGAGCGGACGGATGTCGAACGAGGCCACGCGCTTTTCGCGTTCGTGCAGGATGGTTTCGCCGCGATGCGCATTGCCGGCTTCGCGAACGGTGCGGTCGTACTCACCGCCGAAGCGGTCGCGCAGATGATCGCTATGGCGTTTGCGCATGTACATGAGGGCGGCGCCGACAATCACGGCAAGGACGATCAGCCCTATCGCCAGCCCGAGCGGGGTAATGGTTATCACGTTGCATCTCCCAAGGCTTCTTCGGTTCAACACAAAGGAGGCGCATCGAGCGCGCTCCGTCCCCGCGTATGTTGAAGCGGCCGGGAGAGGGTGTAGTTGCATCGCCACGAACGCCTCGTCGCAAATGAGGCGGCAAATGCGGCAAACGGTTGCCGTGCAGGCGGCAAGCCTGCGTTCCGGCCCCGTCGAACGTGCAGTTCTGCACGCTCTTCAGGCCGGAATCAGATGATCTCCGCCATGCCCTCCAGCGCCTCCCGCAGCTTGGCCAGCGCCTGCGCCTTGAGCTGGTGGACGCGCGGGATCGAGACATCGAGCACTTGCGCGATTTCGGAGAGGTTCAGTTCCTCGACGAAATAGAGCGAGACGATCAGCTTTAGCCTCTCGGGCAGTTCGGCGATCGCGGCGATGACCGCCTCGCGCATCTCCTCGTCCTCGAGGATGGAAAGGCTGTCGGGAGTCTCGTCGGCAAAGGCCATGTTCTGGTCGGAATAGATTTCGTCGATCGGCTCGAAGTGTAGCGGCTGGCTGGAATCGCGCAGGGCGTGCAGTTCGGCTTCGTCGATGCCCATGGCCTCGGCCAGTTCCTGCGGCAATGGATCGCGGCCCAGCACCCCGCGCAGTTCGGTCTGCTTTTCGGCCAGCAGGCGACGCCTTTCGCTGGCCCCGCGCGACATGGGAATCGTACGGCGGATCAGGTCCACCATCGCCCCGCGCACGCGCATCTTGGCATAGGCGGCAAAGCCGTCCTCGCCCGGCCCCTGGTGACGCTGGGCGCATTCGGTCAGGGCGACAAGACCCGCCTGCATCAGGTCTTCGAGTTCGATGCCCGGTCGCCCGGTGCCGTTCACATGCCAGGCAAGCCGCCTGACCATGGGGAGGAACCGGCGAACCCGGTCAGCCACGTCGCCCTGATAGGCGCCACTGACACGTCGGGACTGCGCAGTGTTGACCTTGTAGGTCGGCGCGGGCGCGAATGCATTGGGATCGTGCTTCATGCTGCCATGCTTTCAGCTGGATCGTTGTGGTCTGGTCGCGGCAGGCCGGGGGCCTGTCGCTGCGGAGGTGCGCTGCCGATGACGTCGACCACCTCGATCGGTTGGGTCGCCGGCAGTTCGGCAATGCTGAGAACGAGACACGAGGGCGCGCGCAGGCGCAGCAGCGCGGCGAGGGTGCGGCGGGCGCGGGGCTGGACGACCAGCGTGAGCGGGATCGCACCGTTCCCGCGGGCCTCCGAAAGCTCGGAGACGCGCTCGCCGATCATGCGGGCAAGGTCGGGTTCGATCACCGGCTGTCCGGTGACCGGATCCTGCATGCCCTGCACGATGGCGGATTCCAGCCCGGCGTCGAGCGTCAGGACCGGCAGGCGCTCGTGCGGCGGGCAGATGCGACCGACGATCAGGGCGCCCAAATCCGCGCGCAGGAGTTCCACCAGCCGGTCGTGATCGACCGTCTGCTGCACCGCGCGGCTGAGGCTCTGCAGGATCGGCACCGGATGCGAGATCGGGATGTGATCCTCCAGCAAAGAGCGCAGCAGGCGGGTGATCGCGGCCAGCGTGAGCGGCTGGGGATGGATCGTTTCGACGAGGCCCGAGGCATGTTCCTTGAGCGATTCCAGCAGGTCCTTGACCTGATCCGGGCCGAGCATGTCCTGCGGACGCTCCGACAGGAGCTGGTTGAGGTGCGTGGCGATCACGGTGCCGGCATCGACGGTGAGGAAGCCCTCGGCCGTGGCATGGTCGCGCTGGGCCGGATCGATCCACAAGGCGGGGCAGCCGAAGCTGGGATCGCGCGTTGCCTCGCCCTTGAGCGTGTGGGTGGGCCGCACTTCACCGGCATCGATCGCCAGCACCTTGTCGGCACGGATCATCGCACCGCCCAGGTTCACGCCGCCCAGCAGGATGCGATATTCGTGCGGCGGCATGTCGAGCGCATCGCGCACCCGGAACTGCGGCACGATGAAGCCGAAGGCCTGGCTCAGCTGCTTGCGCACCCCGGTAACGCGCTGAACCAGCGGCGAGCCCCTGCGGTCGTCGACCAGCTGGACGAGACCATAGCCAAGTTCGATGGTGACGAGCGTGTGGTCGGAGACTTCCTCCAGCTCGATCTTCGCCGGATCGACCGGTTCGGGCATCGGCTCGGCCACCACGACCGGGCGGTCGCGCCGCTTCTTGAGCGTATGCCACAGCCAGAAGGCGAGACCCGAGGCCGGCAGGAAGATCGACTGCGGCATCGCCGGGATCATGCCCATCGCGCCGAGTACGACGGCAACCGGCAACCATGTGCCGGGATCGGCAAACTGGCCGCCGATCTGGCCGGCAAGGTCGCGGGTGTCGGAAACGCGGGTGACGATGACCGCGGCGGCAATCGACAGCAGCAGCGAGGGAACCTGCGCGACCAGCGCGTCGCCGATGGCCAGCGTGATATAGGTCTGCGCGGCTTCTCCGGCGGACAGGCCGTGGCTGATCATGCCAAGGCAGAAACCGGCGATGATGTTGACGCCAAGGATCAGCAGCGCCGCGATCGCGTCGCCCTTCACGAATTTCGACGAACCGTCCATCGAGCCGTAGAAGTCCGCCTCGGTGGAGACTTCGCGGCGGCGGGCCTTGGCCTCGTCGGCAGTGAGCAGGCCGGCGGCAAGGTCGGCGTCGATCGCCATCTGCTTGCCGGGCAAGGCGTCGAGGGTAAAGCGTGCCGAAACTTCCGACACACGGCCCGCGCCCTTGGTCACCACGACCATGTTGATGATCATCAGGATCAGGAAGACGAAGATGCCGACCGCGAAGTTGCCGCCAATGAGGAAGGCACCGAAGGATTCGATGACCTTGCCCGCGGCTGCCTCGCCCTCGTGCCCGTGAACCAGCACGACGCGCGTCGAGGCGACGTTGAGCGCCAGGCGCAGCAGCGTCGCGAACAGCAGGACCGACGGGAACGAGGAGAAGTCCAGCGGCTTGTCCGCGTTCATCGCCGCCATCAGGATCGCGACCGAGAGCGCGATGTTCATGACGAAGGAAATGTCGAGGACGATGGCCGGGACCGGCACGATCATCAGCACGATAAGCGTGAGGATGCCGCCCGGCAGGGCCAGCGATCCGGGGTCCGAAACGCGTTTGAACAGATTCACAGCCCGAACCTCGCAAGCTTGGCGTAGGCGTTACGGACATGGGCCGGGGCGGCATCCGCCCCCGAGCCCGAACCGAAAGTGCCCTGAAGGGTCGCGGACATGGAGTGCGACGCCATCTGCGGCGCCTCGCCCAGTCCCGCATGAAATTCGCGGGCGATCGGCCCGAGATGCGATTGTTGCGCGGCCGGTGTCGCGGCAAGCTGCGCATTGGTCGACATCGCCGCCCACTGCGACGGCGCTTCGCCGTTCATCGCCTGCGAGACCTTGCCACGGATGAGATCCATGACACCGCCGACGCTGCGCGGTGCTCCCCCGTCGAAGAAGATGCCGCGATTGGCCGCTGCCGCTTTGGGCAGGATCGACGCGGCGCTCTGCGAAGGATTGGTGCCCAAGGCCGACAGGAACTGGCTGGCGCCGGAAATGCCGAGGAAGTGGGCGAGATAGAGTTCGGACGAGTCCGGCTCGCGGCCCAGAACACCGGTCAGTTCGGCGCGGTTGTCGCTGGCGAGCTCGGCGGCCATCATCGCCGACGTATCGGGATCGTAGCGCAGCGACATGATCTGTGCGCGCATCGCGGGATCGGTGATCCGGCCACCGTCAATCGCCGAGCCGACCCAGTCGAGGCCGTGGCGTTCGGCATGCCGGTCGAGCGTCTCGACCCAGGTACCCTGGGTGAACTGGTAGAGGCCGGCAGCGCTGGAGGTCGCCGCCCTGGCGCCCGGATCCATGCTGGATTCGAGCTTGGCCTGGGCCATCAGGTACTTGAAGTCGACGCCAGTGGCGGCAGCGGCACGCGCAATGGCGGCCTGCACGCGAGTGCCACCGCCATTCGGGCTTCCTACCCCACCGATTCCTGATGCATCGCTCAATTCCGGCTCCCGGTCGAAAATCTAACCGGGAGTGTTTCAGCAAGAACCGTGCCAAACGGATCCTGCCGGGGAACGCAAACCTCAGTTGCGGCCCACTGCCTGCGCATAGCGCGGAGCGGCGCTATAGACCTGCGGGCTGCCGACAATCGCATTGAGACGCGTCGTGACATTGGCGGCAATGATATTGCGGACCTGGCGGTTCACCTCGTTAAGGCGCTTGGCCGTGTCGATCATGCTGCGGCACTCATCGTCGAGCTCGATGCCATCGGCATTGCCGAGCGTCCCACAGAGGCGGTCCTTGACATTGGTCGCACCGACGATCCCGTCGAGATCGAGGCCGGCAAGCGCCTGCCGCTCTTCTTCCAGCACGGCAAGCATCTGCCGCAGGGTGTCACGAAGCTCGGTCTGGGTAATCACTTGCCGCTCCTCAGCAGCACACCGGCTGCAATCATGGCGTCCGCGATTTCGGCGGGAACGAGGGGATAGGTCCCCGATTCCACCGCCTTGCGGATCTGCTTTACTCGTTCTGCATTGACCGGGGGCGCGCTCGGGTCGAGCGCCTCGGTCGTTTCGACGGCAGCACCGGCAGTAATGGCCGCCTGCTTGTCCGCCGGCACAGTCTTGTTGGCTGCCGCGACGCTGTTCGCGCCGGGCAGGGAGTCATTGCCCGCCGTGCGGGCCAGCCTGGCACTGATCGCGGTAATTGCGCGTGCAGGTCCCACTTCGATAGGTGGCATAGTGCCGCTCCTTGAAAGTTCCTGCAGCTTAGGACGGCGGGGCTAAGGTTCTTTTAATGCCCTGGTGCAAAAAATTTCGAATTGAGCCGCAAGTGACTAAGGGCAAACCGAAAGATTTTCTTCAGGGCAAGGGAATGGATACCACGCCCGGGCGTTCGATGCGGCCGCGCATCGGTTCGGCGCGGGTGCGCGTGCCGGTTGCCGGACGCACCCGGATCCAGTCGCCCACCGCACCGGAATCGAGGGCCTCACCCGGTTGCGACACCGAGAATCCGTCACCGGAAATCGAAATGGCGACTGCATCGCCGCGGTTGATTGCATTGGCCACGGGGGCAGAAGCGACCGGCGCAGCCTGACGCACCGGCACGAAAATCCGCCAGCCGTTGGCATCGCCGCACTGGACGACGACGCTGTCATGCATCGTCGTGCGCCAGGACAGCGCCAACCCGCTACGGCAAGGCTGCAGGCGCAATCGCCGGTCGACACCCGTCAAGGCGCCGCCGACCGCACCGGTCGGCGCTCCGGTAAATCCGGCGACCTGCCGGTCGATTGCGTCGAGATCGGCAAAGCCGGCAAGGGCGGAAGCTGCCGCAGCGGCAGCGAGGGCAAGGCCAGTCGTCATCTTCAGGGTATCCTGTAGCTCTAACTTTGGCCTGACACCTGCAATTTCCGTGCCACTTCCGGCGCATTTCCTTGCGTATCGTTCGTCGAGAGGCTGACCTGTGCGGCCACCGCGCCCTCGCCGTTCACCAACGGCGCGTCGTAGGCGATGACGACCCGTGACGGTCCGAGCCCGGGTTCGACGACAATGCGAGCGGCATGGCCGGCCCGTCCGGCATCCTCGAGCAGGCGTGTCGCATCGGCCATCGCGCGAGCCTGCGCTTCGGGAGCATCGCCGTAATGCGCTGTAATCGTGAGCTGCTGGCGCGGATCGACGGCCTGCTGCTCCAGCCATTGCGATAGCGGCGGCGCGCCCGGCGCATCCACATAGACGGCCAACGGTTCGGACTGCGGCGAAACCGCCGCCCCGCCGCCAGCCTGCTCCGCGATTTTTCCAGCCTTGGCAAAGGCCTCGGGCGGCTGCCGGCTGACCGCCGCCGCAGTTACCATGAACAGGATCAGGGAAAGGTCGGCCAGCGCGGTTTGCCAACCGACCGAAGCGCGCCCGCTCACGCCCTTGAACTGCGCGAGGCGATGGAGGTCACAGCCTTTTCCATCGCCGCGGGGCGTGCATGTGCCGGCAATGCGGAGATGAGCTGGCCTTCGAGCCAGTCGAGGACCTTTTGGCGCTCGCGCTCTTCTTTCGCGCCCACGCGCGCGACCACGCGCGCAAGCGGAGCGAAGACGATATTGCCCAGCAGCAGCCCGTAGAGGGTGGTCAGCACGGCCATCGAGATTGCGGTGGTGAAGTCCCCCGCCCCTTCCGGGCCGCCGGGCAGCTGGCTGAGCGAGACGAGCGTGCCGGCGAGGCCGAAGACCGGAGAGAGGTCTGCCGCCTGGTTGAACGTGCGCACGGCACGGCGATTGCGCACCACTCGGCGGCGCTTGTGGGCGACATGGGCCGCCTGCAGCGCGCCGATGGAGCGGGTGCCGATCAGGGAATCGGTCGCCTCGTCGAATTCCGCATCACCGAAATGATGGGGAGCCGTGCGGATGACGCCGTCGGTCTGCATTTCCCGCACGTGCCCGGCCAGTTCGGCCCGGGCGCGGGCAGCATCGAAGCGCTTCGCGAACAGGCCGCCCAGCGAGGCCACCGCGGTCCGGCTGTCCCGGATGCCGCACCGCATGACCGTTGCCGCGACCGTACCGCCCACGACGATAAGGGCACTAGTGGCATCGAACAGATTGTCGACCTGCATGAAGCTGCTTCTCCTTCGTGCAGCATAGAACGGACGGCAATGCCGGAATTTCAGGGGGTTGGCGGAGGGTTTTTGCCGCCACCCGGCAAGGGATTGCCGCCCTGCCCTGCCGCCCCCGGCAAGCCTGCGGCAAAAGCCCGGAAATCCAGGGGTCTTGGGAAAACTGGCACGGTCCTTGCGAATTACCTCGGCAGACTAAACCTGGAGCCAGGACAAATGCCGCAGGACCTGTTCGGAATTCACGCCAAGGCGCTCGAGCTTCGCTCCGAGCGTATGGGCGTGATCGCCTCGAACATCGCGAATGCCGGGACCCCGGGCTACAAGGCGCGCGACATCGATTTCGCCGCAGCACTGAAGTCCGCGAGCAACGGCGCCGATATCGAGAGCGCTGCCCAGAGCGCCACGCAGTACCGCATTCCGGTAATGCCCTCGCTCGACGGCAATACCGTGGAGCTGCAGAACGAGCAGCTCGCCTTTTCGGAAAACGCCGTCGGCTATGCCACGACGCTCGAGTTCATCCGCTCGCGCGTCGACAACGTCAAACGCGCACTGAGAGGTGAATAAGATGGCCGGTCAGCCCTTCACCATCTTCGACGTCGCACAGCGCGGCATGTCCGCCCAGCTCGTGCGCATGAACGCAGCCGCATCCAACCTCGCCAACGCCGGCACCGTGTCGGGCAGCGAAGCGGATGCCTACAAGCCGATCCGCGCCGTCTTCGCCGAGGACCTCGATCGCGCCAGCGGCCTTGCCACCGTCCAGGTGCAAGGCGTGGTCCGCGAACAGGCCGCGGCGGTGCGCGAACACAATCCCGACCACCCGCTCGCCGATGCAAACGGCGATGTCTGGGCCGCTCCCGTCGATGAGAACGCCGAGATGGTCGAGATGCTCGAGGCCTCCCGCCAGTACCAGAACATGGTCGAGGCTCTCACCACCGCAAAGCAACTCATGCTCGAAACGATGAGGCTCAAATGACCGTGACTTCCGTAAACTCGACAAGCGCGTCGACGAGCACCTCGTCGAACTCGAAGTCGCCGCTCGCTGCGCTCAACTCGGGGGACTTCCTCAAGCTGATGCTCGCGCAGATGCAGCAGCAGGACCCGACCAACCCGGTCGACCAGAAGGACATGCTGGCGCAGATGGCGCAGTTCACGCAGCTCTCCAGCACGACCGAGATGTCCGACACCCTGAGCACGATTTCCTCGAAGCTCGACACGCTCGTCACGGCCCAGACCTCGACCAACGAGGCCCTGACCTCGCTTGCCCAGAAAGTAGCCGATTCGCAGGCGGCCGACAGCTCGACCGCCGCCTGACACTGCATTCCAGGAGACTAACGCCATGTCTTTCTACACTTCGCTTACCGGCCTCAAGAACGCCCAGACCGACCTCAACGTCATCTCGAACAACATCGCCAACGCGGAAACCGGCGGCTTCAAGAAAAGCGACACCGCCTTTGCCGACATCGTCACCAACTCGGTCTTCTCCGACTCCTCGACGACCGTGGGCATCGGCGCGCGCGTCGCGGCGGTGAAGCAGAACTTCTCACTCGGCCCGATCGACCAGACCGGCAACGCGCTCGACGTCGTGATCAACGGCGACGGCTTCTTCACCGTCGTTTCGCCGACTTCGGGACAGACCGAATATACCCGCGCCGGTGCCTTCTCCATCGACGGACAGGGCTTCATCAAGAACGCGCAGGGCTCGCGCCTCCAGGTCTTCCCGGTCGACGCGACCGGCGCCGTCACCTCGACCACGACCCTCCAGGATGCACAGCTGCCGCAGACCAATGCCGCCGGCTCGATCTTCGCAGGCGTGTCCATCGGCGACAGGGGCCAGGTCGTCGCCACTTATGCCGACGGCTCCAACACCACGGTAGGCGTCGTTGCGCTGGCCTCGTTCCTTGCCCCCAACGGCCTGAAGCAGATGGGCAACGCCAGCTGGACCTCGACCGGCAATTCCGGCGCCGCCAGCTACGGCGAACCCAAGACGGGTCTCTACGGCTCCATGCTCTCGGGCTCGCTGGAACGCTCGAACGTGGACATCGCCGAGGAACTGGTTTCGCTGATCACCGCGCAGCGCAACTTCCAGGCCAATGCCAAGGCCATCGATACCGCCTCGCAGATCTCGCAGACCGTCATCAACCTGCGGACCTGAGGCACCTGAGACGCTGACGAGGACCTGATCCGATGGACCGGCTGATCTATACCGCTGTTTCCGGCATGAATGCCTCGATGACGCGCGAGCGCGTGATCGCGAGCAACATGGCCAATGCCCAGACTATCGGCTTTCGCAAGGAGATCATCCAGGCGACGCCGATGACGCTGGAAGGCCCGCAGCTGGAAGCACGCGCGATGACCAGCACCGAAGTGCGCGGCGCGTCGATGAAGGAAGGCGCGGTCACCTCGACCGGCAATCCCCTCGACGTCGCGCTCGACGGCGATGCCATGCTGGCGGTCCAGGCCTATGACGGCGGCGAGGCCTATACCCGCCGTGGCGACCTTTCCGTTTCGGTCACCGGCGTGATCGAGAACGGCGAGGGCCTGCCGGTTCTGGGCGACAACGGTCCCGTCACCGTCCCGCCCGGCTCGATCGTCACGATCGCCCCGGACGGCGGCGTGCTGGTAAAGGACCCGGCCACTCCGGAAGCCCCACCCGTCCGCCTCGATCGCCTCAAACTGGTCAGCACCACCGGATCGAAAATCGAAAAAGACCTTGCCGGCCAGTTCCGCGTAAGCGGCGGCGGCGCCTTACCGGTCGACGAGAACGCGCGGCTGACCCCGCAAGCGCTCGAACAGTCCAACGTCAACGCATCGGAAGTGCTCGTCGAGATGATCTCGGCCCAGCGCCTTTTCGAAATGCGCACCAAACTCATCGAGACTGCCAAGCAGCTCGACGAGGGCGGCGCGCGGCTCATGCGCATCGAATCCTGAGGAGTAAGAATCCATGCCTAGCTCAGCACTCCAGGTCGCCCGCACCGGTCTCGAAGCACAAGACCAGCGCATGCGCGTGATCGCCAACAACCTCGCCAACGTCGCGACCACCGCGTTCAAGCGCGACCGCGCCAACTTCGCGACCCTCGCCTACCAGGACGCCCGCGTGGCAGGTGCGGACTCGTCGACGGAAACGACTTACGCCACCGGCCTGAACCTGGGCACCGGCGTCGCCGTGCAGTCGACCACGCGCATGGAAACGCAGGGCTCGCTGGAAGCGACCGGCAACAACCTCGACCTCGCGCTCGACGGCGACGGCTACTTCCAGGTTCAGCTTCCGGGCGGCCAGCTGGGCTATACCCGCGCCGGCAACTTCACCCGCTCCGCCGAGGGCCTGATCGTGACCTCGCAGGGCTATCCCCTGCAGCCGCCGATCACCGTCCCGGAAAACGCGACCTCGCTGACGATCTCGACCGACGGTACCGTCTCGGCGCAAGTCGCAGGCCAGTCGGATCCGACCCAGCTCGGCCAGATCACGACCGCCAGCTTCACCAATCCGGGCGGCCTGCAGGCCGCCTCGGACAACTTCATGATGGAGACCGCGGCAAGTGGCCCGGCCCAGATCGGCATCGCCGGCGAGAACGGCCGCGGCCACATCCGCCAGGCCATGCTGGAAGCCTCGAACGTCAACATCGTCGAGGAACTGGTCGACATGATCGAGACCCAGCGCGCCTATGAGATCAACTCGAAGATGATCTCGTCGGTCGACGACATGCTCAAGAACGCCAACCAGACTCTGTGATCGCCATGACGCGCAAGTCCATCCTTTCGGTCATCGCCACCGGCACGGCGCTCGCGGTGACAGGCGCCGCCCCGGCCCTCGCCAAGAAGCACGAACCATCTGGCTTCGAGGCGACCCTGCCGGTGGCCGCTCCGGTCGAAGCGGCTGCCCCGACCGGCGGCATCTTCAACGTCTCGGCCGGCTATGCTCCGCTCTACGAAGGCAACCGCGCCCGCCGCGTTGGCGATCCGCTGACGATCGTGCTGATCGAGACGACCAGCGCGTCCAAGGCCGTGAGTTCCAAGAGCCAGAAGGGCGGCGGCGCCTCGATCACCCCGCCGACTGCCGGCCTGCTGTCATTTTTGAACCCCAATGCCCTTAAAGCCAGCAGCAATTCGTCGTTCAACGGTCAGGGAAATGCGGCCCAGACGAGCTCGCTCGCCTCGACGCTTTCCGTCACGATCGCCGAAGTGCGGCCGAATGGCACCGCGCTGGTCAAAGGGGAAAAGCAGATGTTGCTCAGCCAGGGTGATGAATGGGTCCGGTTTTCCGGGATCGTTCGCCTGGCCGACGTCGACGCGGAAAACTCGATCCTTTCGACCCGCGTTGCAGACGCGAAGATCGAATATTCGGGCAAGGGCTCGCTCCAGCGCGCCAGCCGCCAGGGCTGGCTGGGCAAGTTCTTCAACATGATTTCGCCGTTCTGAGGAGGCCGAGATGATCCGCAAAATCCTGCTCGTCCTCGCCGCCGCAATGACTGCGCTGACCCCGGGCGTCGCCAGCGCAGAGCGCGTGCGCGACCTCGGCCAGTTCCAGGGCGTGCGCTCCAACCAGCTGACCGGCTACGGCATCGTCGTCGGCCTGCCCGGCACCGGCGACGACAACCTCGAATACCTGACCCAGGCGATGAAGGGCGTTTCGGGCCGCATGGGCCTGACCCTGCCGCCGGGAGTTTCGCCGGGCCTCAAGAACGCAGCCGCGGTGATGATCACCGCCGACCTGCCTGCCTTCGCCAAGCCGGGCCAGCGCATCGACGTGACCGTCTCGACGATCGGCAAGGCCAAGTCGCTGCGCGGCGGCGCACTGATCATGACCCCGCTCTATGGTGCGGACGGCCAGATCTACGCCATGGCCCAGGGCAACCTGGCGGTCGGCGGGCTCGGCATCTCGGGCAAGGACGGCTCGAACGTCACCGTCAACATCCCGACCGTGGGCCGCATCGCCGACGGCGCCAGCGTGGAACGCGCGGTCGCCACCGGCTTCGACAGCGATCCCCTGCTGCGCTGGAACCTGTTCAACGCGGACTTCCTGACCGCCTCGCGCGTGCGCGACGCGATCAACCGCCGCATGCCCGGCACCGCCTCGGTTGAGGACGGCGTCACCCTCGCCCTGCGCCTGCCGCCCCAGTCCGACACCCGCGCCAGCGTCATGGCCGCGATCGAAATGATCGAGATCGAACCGGCCGAAACCGCCGCACGCGTCATCGTCAACAGCCGCACCGGCACCGTCGTGATCAACAACGCCGTGCGCCTCTCGCCTGCCGCGATCAGCCACGGCAAGCTGACCGTGCGCGTCGACGAGGACCCGACCGTCGTCCAGCCGGCTCCGTTCAGCCGCGGCCAGACCGCCGTCGAGCAGAACAGCACGATCACGACCGACGAGGAAAAGCGCTCGGTCGCCATGTTCAAGCCGGGTGCTTCGCTGTCCTCGGTGGTCGATGCCCTCAACATGCTGGGCGTCACTCCGTCCGACCTCGTGGCGATCCTCGAGGCGCTCAAGCAGGCCGGCGCGCTCAAGGCGGAGATGGTGGTGATATGAGTGTCATCCTCCCATCCACGCCGGGTCTGAACGTCAAGGCGCAGAGCAGCGACCGCGAGAAGCTGCACGCCACCGCCAAGCAGTTCGAAGCGATCTTCGTGCGCCAGATGCTGGCCGCCGCCCGCAAGACCGACTTCGGCGGCGAGGACGTGTTCGGCAGCCAGGCGATGGATACCTTCCGGCAGCTTCAGGACGAACACTTCGCCGACGTCGCGGCCGATACCGGCACGCTCGGCATGGCCTCGATCATCGAAGCGCAGATGGCGCGCTTCCTTCCTGCCGAAACCGCACCTGCCGGCGAAAACGCGACGCAAGCAAAGGCGCAAGGGTAAGCCATGGCCTCAGACCTTCTCTCGATTGCCAAGTCCGGTGCCGCGGCCGCCCGCACCGCTCTGGACCTGACCGCGCAGAACATCGCCAACGCGTCGTCGGAAGGATATGTCCGGCGCACGGTCAGCGTGGCCGAACTGGGTGCGAACTCGGTCGGTTCGGCTCCGGCGCAGGTCAATCTGGCAGGTGTGCGGGTCAATGGCGTGGTGCGCAATGCCGACATCTTCCGCCAGGCAGAAGTGCGCCGCACCGGCGCCGACGCTTCGCGCGCCGCCGCGGAGGTCCAGGGCCTGGAAAATATCGAGAGCGCCGTCGAGCAGACCGGCGTGTACGATTCCATCGTCGCCTTCGAAGGCAGCCTGCAGCAACTCGCTTCGGATCCCACCGACGGTTCGCTGCGCGCCGCTGTTCTGGAACAGGCGCGCACGATGTCCGAGACGTTCAACGTCGCATCGTCGAGCCTCGACGCGGCTGCCAAGGGCCTGCAGTTCGAGGCCGGCAGCGGCGTCGACGAAGTCAATCGCATCGCTGGCGAACTCGCCCGCGTGAACTTGCGCCTGGCGCGCGCCTCGGATGCGTCGAGCGACCAGACCACCCTGCTCGACCAGCGCGACTCGCTGCTCGAGCAGATGAGCAAGTACGCCAACGTCGACACCACCTATAATGCCGACAAGACGGTCACCGTCACCATCGGCGGCACTGCCGGTCAGACGATGGTCTCCGGCGGCGCTGCCTCGACGCTGGCCATGGCGACCGCTGCGGACGGCACGATCTCCTTTACGCTCGATGGCAATGCCGCCGCGATCAGTTCGGGTTCGCTCGCCGGCAAGAGCCAGGCGCTGACCCAGCTTTCCAGCACGCGCGGCCAGCTCGATGCTGTCGCCGGCAAGATCATCAACGTCGTCAACACCGCGCAGGCGAACGGCGTCGACCTCAACGGCAATACCGGCCAGCCGATCTTTTCGGGCACGGGCGCAGGTGACATCGCCATGATCGCCAGCAACGGCAGCGCCATTGCGACGGCTTCGGCTGGCGCCGGTGCAAACAGCCGCGATCCCGCCAACCTCGTGCAGATGCGCAAAGACCTCGCAAGCGCCGATCCGGCGAGCGACATGGACACGTTGCTTTTCACGATCTCCAGTTCCGTCGCCGGCCGCAAGGTCACCAGCGACGCGCTCAATTCCATCGCCAGCACTGCCAAGGTCGCACTCCAGGCGCAGACCGGCGTAAACCTCGACGAAGAAGCAGTCAGCCTCGTGCGCTACCAGCAGGCCTTCCAGGCCAACGGTCGCGTCATGCAGGTGGCGAGCGACATCTTCTCTTCCATCCTGAACATCAGGTGAGACTGACATGGCGATCGTATCCACCAGCACCAGCGCCTTCTTCGAGCGGTCCCGCAGCAATCTGCAGGACTTGCGCGCCCAGACCGAAAAGCTGCAGGCACAGCTTTCCAGCGGCAAGAAGCTCGCGCGCTCGTCCGACGATCCGGTCGCCGCGTCGCGCCTGCGCTCTTTGTCCCGCCTCGAATCGCTGTCGAACATCGACAAGTCGAACTCACAGCGGGTGAACGCCGACCTGACGCTGGCGGATGCCGCGATCAAGGACATGTCGACGGCCCTGGTCCGAGCGCAGGAACTCGCCACACAGGCCGCCAGCGGAACGAGCAACGACGCCCAGCGCGCCGCGATCGGTCGCGAACTGGACTCGATCTACTCGACCCTGATGAACCTCGCCAATGCTCGCGATTCGAACGGCCATGCCCTGTTCGGCGGCGAAAGCGCAGGCGATGCCTATTCGGTCGATGGCGCCGGCAATCCCGTCTACGTCGGCACCGCCAGCTCGGGCAGCCTGTCGCTTGGCGAAGGCCAGACAGTCTCGCGCTCGCTGACCGGTCCGGAATTCCTCAGCTTCACGGTGAACGGCACGCCGACCGACCTGCTGTCGGTGGTCAAGGATCTCGGTGCGGCCCTGCAAGGCGCGGCGGCCGACCCGGCCGGTGCCGCCCGCGACGGACTGGATGCGCTCAAGGCCGGGCTGGATGCGATGACGACCGGGCAGACCGTCGTCGGCACGCGCATGGCCTGGATCGAACTGACGTCAGATCGCCGCACCAACCTTTCGCAGCTTCGCTCGACCGAAGAGACTGAAATCGGCTCGACCGACATCGCCTCCACCGCAGCCTCGCTGCAGGAAGCGCTGCTGGTACTGGAAGCCAGCCAGGCCAGCTTCACCAAGCTCGCCAACCTTTCGCTGTTCAACAAGTTGGGCTGACGCTTTTCCCGGTCCCGGGGGACTGGACCGGGCGCATACTTTCCAGGGGGACTTTTAACCATGTTTGCAATCGTCGGCGTCGTGATCTTGCTGGTCATGGTATTCGGCGGCTTCGCCCTAACCGGCGGCGCGCTGGGTCCGGTCATGCACGCGATCCCGCACGAGATGCTGATTATCGGCGGCGCCGCTGTGGGCGCCATCGTGACCGGCAACTCGATGCACCAGCTCAAGGCGCTCGGCAGCGGCATGGCCAAGGTCTTCAAGGGGCCCAAGCATAACAAGCAGGACCACATCGACGCGATCATCCTGACCACGCGCCTGATGAAGATCCTGCGCACCGAAGGCCCGGTAGCGCTGGAAAGCCACGTCAACGAGCCCAAGTCGTCCTCGCTCTTCGCCGAGTTCCCGCGGCTGCTGGCCAACGACGCACTCGTCCACCTGATCTGCGACACCCTGACGCTGATCGTGGTCTCCTCGGGCACGCTGGAAGTCCATGCGGTCGAAGACGTCATGGACAACGCCATGAAGACGCACTTCCACGAGTTGCACGAACCGCAGCACGCGCTGCAGACCCTCGCCGACTCGCTGCCCGCACTGGGCATCGTCGCCGCCGTTCTCGGCGTGGTGAAGACCATGGGCTCGATCGACGAGCCGCCCTCGGTGCTTGGCGGCATGATCGGCTCCGCGCTTGTCGGCACCTTCATGGGCGTGTTGCTCGCCTACGGCATCGTTGCGCCGATGGCCGGACGCCTCAAGCAGGTGATCGAGGAAGACGAACAGATCTTCCACGCGGTCAAGCAGGTGGTCATCGCCAGCCTTCACGGGTGGCCGCAGCCGCTGGTCGTGGAATCGGCCCGCTCGGGTCTCGGCCACTCCTTCCGCCCCGGCCTGTCCGAACTTCTCGACGCGATGAGGGGACGCTGACGTGGCCACCAAGCGAGGCAAGAACGAGCTGCCGCCGCCGATCATCGTCAAGAAGATCACGGTGGTGGAAGGCGGTCACCACGGCGGCGCCTGGAAAGTCGCCTACGCCGACTTCGTGACCGCGATGATGGCCTTCTTCCTCCTGCTCTGGATCCTGGGCGCCACGACCGAGAAGCAGCGCAAGGGCATTGCCGATTATTTCACGCCAACCCTGGTCAAGACCAAGGAATCCTCGGCCGGTTCGAACAACGGCCTGCTTGGCGGTTCCTCGCTGACCGATGTCGACAACTATCCGCATGCCATGGGCCAGACCGGTACCAAGGCGATGACCATCCCCCGCGATGCAACGGGCGGACCAAAGGAAGGCGGCAGCAAGATCAAACGCTCGACGCGCGCCAAGCAGTCGGTCGAGGAAAAGTTGCGGTCGACCGAACGGCTGCGCAAGCTGGCCAAGCAGGTCCGCCTCGTCGACACTTCGATCGGCGTGCGCATCGACCTCGTCGACGATGCCGACTTCTCGATGTTCCGCCTCGGCACAACCGTGCTGACGCCGGACGCGGTCGAGCTGATCTCGGCGATTGCGGACGCGGTGGGCTCTGACGGCGGCCAGTTGACGCTGCGCGGCCATACTGACGCCCTGCCCTACAGGTCGGGCACTTACGGCAACAACTGGTCACTATCGGCCGGGCGCGCCGAAGCCACTCGCCAGGCACTGATGCGCGACGGCATCGCCGAAGACCGCTTCAAGCGAATCGAGGGCGTCGCCGACAAGGAATTGCTCATACCGGACAATCCGCAGGACCCGCGCAACCGCCGCATTTCGATCACTCTCCTGGACTGAGCCCCGCGCTCAGTCTCGGGCGGGACGCGAATCGGGCCAAACCCCCGATCTCCAATCGTCGGCCCGTGAGGTGAAGGACCCATGCCTTCACCTCCGCGTTCCCGCCTCCCATCCACCTATCAACGTCTCACCCTTATATAATCAGAGAATGCGCAAGAGACGGACCGCCACCCGGCGGTCCGGAACGCCAAGCCATCGCACCCCCTCGGGCAACCAGTCTCCAAACTCCGTAGCCCGGATCTCCAATCGCCTTTTCGGCCCGTTCACGCCTGAGTCGGATTGCCGCATTCCCCATGTGCGCCAATCCAGCCCACGCGCGAGCGGGCCTTTCCTTGCGCCTGGCAGACAGGTGCAATCGCGTGGGGAGAGGTTGATCGGATGGCAGTCCCCGGGTCCGCGCGCATTTCATCGCGCGCGCCGGACTTCCAGCCTTGCCCGAAGATACGGGCGCTTGCACCATAGCGCCCAAGGCTACGACAAACCCATCCAGAACGGCAGGCGAAGGTGACGTGGGATGTGTGTGACCTGACGGCATCGCCTCTGCCATGCCGCGCCCATCCCGCGCGTCACGAAACCGCAAAAGCCTAACGTCATCGCATCAGGGCATCGACCTTAGGGGAACATGGGGAACGGGCGGACAGTGCCGCCAGGACCGTCAGCCAAGCGCAGCGCATCCAGAAGCCGTCGAAAGTTGATCCCATGTGCATCAATCATGGCACAGGGCATTCGCGTAGAGTGCATGCGGCAGCGCGAAGTGTGCCTGCACGGGGTCGCTCCCCTCCGATTCGCCGTTAACCCTGTCGCGAATCGCCCGGCGGGGAAGAGATCGTCACTTTCGGTAACGGCACGAATCACTTCAGCCCGCGCACAGCGCGGGCAAGGAGAGAGCCCCGACGGACTGGGGAGAACCGTCGGGGCTCTAGCCTGCTGAATGCAGGCTATTGGTTACTTGCCGCTGATTAGCGGAGCAGCGAGAGCACGCTCTGCTGGCTCTGGTTCGCCTGGGCGAGCATCGCGGTCGAAGCCTGCGAAAGGATCTGCGACTTCGCCATCGCGGTGGTTTCCGAGGAATAGTCGGCGTCTTCGATACGCGAACGTGCGTCCGAAAGGTTCGTCACGTTGGCAGTCATCGTGTTGACGGCCGATTCGAGGCGGTTCTGCGAAGCACCCAGGTTGGCGCGAACAGTCGAGACTTCGTCCAGCGCGGTGTCGAGGCTGGCAAGGTCACCGGCGGCGAGCGCGGTCGGGTCGACGGCCAGGGCCGCGGTCATGCCGGTGCCGCCCTTCACGTTGCTGAAGGTCATGTCGATCGTATCCGTGGCATTGGCGCCAACCTGGATCTTGACCACGCCAGCGGTGCCGGCAGTGCCGTCGAACAGCTTGTTGCCGTTGAACTCGGAGTTGTCGAGAACGTCGGTGATCTGCGACTGAAGCTGCGTAACTTCGGTCTTCATACGTGTGCGGTCATCGGCCGAGTAGGTGCCGTTCGAAGCCTGAACGGTCAGTTCGCGGACGCGCTGCAGCATGTTGGTGACTTCCGACAGGCCGCCTTCAGCGGTCTGCGCCATCGAGATACCGTCGTTGGCGTTACGGATGCCCTGGCTCATGCCCTTGATCTGCGAGGTCATCGAGGTCGAAATGGCGAGACCCGCGGCGTCGTCCTTGGCGGAGTTGATGCGCTTGCCGGTCGACAGGCGTTCCATCGAGGTGCTGAGCATCTTGCTTGCCGAGTTCGAGGCATTGGTGGCCCGAATCGCGCTGATGTTGGTATTGATAACAGACATTTAGGTAGCTCCCGTTGAATGTCCCGAGTTCCGGATCAGCTTCGCCGGCCCATCCGGCTCCGCTGCCAAAGGGAAGACCGGCAAGCTGGCGGCAAAATTAAGCCGCCCCGGCAAAAAAAGGTTACCGGCCCACCTATAAACCCGCAGAATCACGTCAAACTTCGCCGAATCCCGAGTGTAAAATTTTCCGAATTTTTAACTGAATCGCCCGCATAAACGGCCGTGGAGATTGGTTAATACTACGGGGGACATCGAGACATGGGCGGGTTGAATTTCGACTCGAAATTCAGCCGGCGGCACGCGCCGCTGGCAGATCGTGGAACGGCAATTGCCACTTCACTCCTCGATCTTAGTGCAATCGATTTACGTGACGCTGCGGACGAGACTCCTTCCCGCCCGCGCACACGCTCGGTTCAACTTTCACGCGGCACCGCGCCGGCATTCGGCCGCAAGGGCGCATCGCAGATCGCGATGACCTACGTCGATCCGGTCAGCGAAGCCTCGCTTGCCATGCTGCTCGCAGCCATGGCTGGCGCAGACGAGCCGATCGCGGCGGATCCGGAAAGCCTTTCGGTCTTCGCTCTCGCCGACCGTCTGGCCAACAGCGACATTCCGGTGCTGATCAACGGCCCGACCGGAACCGGCAAGGAAGTCCTGAGCCGCTTCATTCACGCCCGCAGCCCGCGCCGCGACGGCCCGTTCATCGCGGTCAACTGCGCCGCGATGCCCGAGACGATGCTCGAGGCGATGCTGTTCGGCCACCAGAAGGGCGCCTTCACCGGCGCGACCCAAGCGAGCGAAGGCTTCATCCGCGCGGCGGACGGCGGCACCCTGCTGCTGGACGAAATCGCCGAGATGCCGCTTCAGCTCCAGGCCAAGCTGCTGCGCGCCCTGCAGGAACAGGAAGTCGTGCCGATCGGCTCGACCAAGGCGATCAAGGTCGACGTACGCATCATTGCCTGCGCCAACCGCGACCTGCCGACCGAAGTGGCTGAAGGCCGGTTCCGCGCCGACCTTTACTACCGCCTCAACGTGTTCCCGTTGACGCTGCGCCCGCTGCGCGAGCGCGCCGACGACATCGCCCCGCTCGCCTTCGCGATGGCGCTGCGCCACGCGCCGGACCCGACCAGGGTGCCCTGCCCGAACGAAGCTGCGATCGCGATGCTCAAGCTGCACTCCTGGCCCGGCAACGTCCGCGAGCTGGAGAACGTCATCCGCCGCGCGCTGCTCCTGGCCCACGGCAACGACGTGATCACGCCCGATCACATCGTGTTCGACAGCCCGGCCCGACTGATCCAGTCGCCCGTCACGGCCACCGGTTTCGGCGTCACTGTTGCCGAACCGCAGGTTGAAGAGGCGGAGACGCCGCGCAAGCTCTCCTCGATCGTGCAGATCTCGGAGGCCCGCGCCATCGTCGAGACGCTCGAGGCATGCGGCGGCAGCCGGGTGCGTGCAGCCCGCGAACTCGGCATCTCCGAACGGACCCTGCGCTATCGCCTCGCCTCGATGCGTGACGCCGGGATCGAAATCGGCAGAGCGGTCGCAGGAGGCCGTCGATGAGCGGCATCTCCGGCATCGGGGGCGGCGCTGGAGGAATTCAACAGATCATGGCCATGCGCCAGCAGATCATCCAGCGCAATGAGTTGCTCCAGCAAATTCATGCGCCGAAAGGCCCGGATCAGGCAGGCGGCGTGGCAGGCGTCGGTGGCGCAGCCCCGACCGAAGTCCAGGCCCCGGCCCAGGGTTTCGCCGATACGCTCAAGACGGCACTCGACAACGTCAATGCCGTCCAGGCCAAATCGGACACGATGACCGACGCCTACCAGCGCGGTGAAGTGACCGACGTCGCCAGTGTCATGCTTGCCCGGCAGGAAGCCGGAGTCGCATTCGAAGCGACCATGCAGGTTCGCAACAAGCTGTTGTCCGCCTACCAGGACATCATGCGGATGGGGGTGTAATGTCTCATGCCCGAGCTCGTTCCAGCCACGCCTGACGGCGTCCCGGCGGCCTCGCTGCCCGCCACGCAGTCGATGTTCGCACCGCTTACCGATCCGGCGGGCGGCAGCGTTCTCACGCGCCTTGGCACTTTCACGGCCCAGCCGGCAGTCCGCAAGGTCCTGCCGGTGTTCGTCGGCCTGTCTGCCATCGGCGGGGCCCTCCTCGCGTGGGGCGCGCTCGCGCCTTCTCCGCAGCGCGTGCTCTACTCGCAACTCGCCGACAGCGAGCGTGCAAGTGTTGCCGCTGCGCTCGACCAGGCCTCGATCGACTACTCGATCGACAACAGCACCGGCGCCCTCTCGGTTTCCGAAGGCGACTTCTACAAGGCACGCATGCTGGTGGCCTCCGACGGCGCATTGGCGACCCCGGAATCGGGCGTGCAGATGCTCGACAACATGCCGATGGGCGCCAGCCGCACGCTGGAGGGCGAGCGCCTGCGCGCCGCCCGTGAAGCCGACCTGCAGCAGACGATTGCCCAGATCGACGGCGTGGAAGCGGTCCGCGTCCATCTGGCCCAGGGTGAAAAGTCCGTCTTCGTGCGCGAGAACGTGCCGCCGACCGCATCGGTCATGGTCCGCCTCGCGCGCGGCCGCTCGCTGACCGAAAGCCAGGTTTCGGCCATCCTCAATCTCGTCGCCGGCTCAGTGCCGGGCCTCTCGCCCGACTCCGTGCGCGTCGTCGACCAGCATGGCCAGCTCCTGTCGGAGACCGGCGGCGTCGACAGCGACCGGCTCGACCTGCAGGCGCGGATGGAATCCAAGCTGCGCGAACAGGTCTCGCAACTGCTGCGTCCGATGCTCGGCGAAGGCAATTTCACCTCGGAGATCCAGGTCGACCTCGACATGGACGAAGTGACCTCGGCCCGCGAAAGCTATGACAAGGACGGCGTCGTCCGCACCGAGACCGAAGCGCAGTCGCAGTCGACCGCCGCCACTCCGGCTGCAGGCGTCCCGGGCGTCCTGTCCAACACGCCGCCGCCGGTGACGCAGGCCCAGCCGGGCGCGCCGCAGGGCACGACCCCGCAGCCCGGAGCGACCCCGCCGACCAACGGCGAATCCCGTTCTTCGCGCACCTACGAACTGGGCCGCGAAGTCTCGGTAGCCAACACCACCCCGGGCGGCATCAAGCGCCTCTCGGTCGCGGTCGCGATCAGCGCCGATGCCATGAAGGGTGCCAAGGCCAAGGACATTCAGGAGATCGAGGCGCTGGTCAGTGCCGCTGTCGGCGCCAACACGCAGCGCGGCGACCAGGTCAAGGTCATTGCGCGCAGCTTCGAACCGATCGGCGATGCCGCCGCCTTGCCGTTCTACGAAATGCCATGGTTCCCGATGGTCGTGCGCTACGGCTCAGCCGTCCTCGCCGTCCTGATGGTCCTGCTGCTGGGCGTACGCCCGATGGTGAAGGCGGTGCGCGGCGACAAGCCCAAGCCTGCCAAGAAGGCCAAGAAAGGCAAGAAGGGCGAGGCCGGGGACGAAGACGAACTGGACGAGGACGGCGAACCCGTGCTCGACGGGAGCGGCCAGCCGGTCCTGCAGCGCAGCGCCGTGCGCGGTGCCCTTCCCGCCGGCGGCAGCGCCGACGACATCGACATCGAGATCACCCGTTCGGACCTGCTCGCCAGGCAACTCAACCTGGCCCAGAAGCTGGTGGCCGAACGGCCTGACAGCGCCGTGGCCGCCTTGCGCCAGATGCTCAACGAACCGCTCGATGAGCAGGCCGAGAAGAAGGAATTCGCGCAGTGAGCGAAGTCGTCCCCCTGTTCCCGGCAGACAACGCCGCGGTCATGGTCATGCTGCTCGACAACGACAATGCCTCGCGCATCCTGTCCGAACTCGAGCCCGATGAACTGCGCCGCCTGGGCGAAAAGATGTGCGCCCTGGGCGAGATCAGCCCGGACGTCATTGCCGAAGCGATCGCCGGCTTCGTCGAGAAGACCGAGAAGCTCGGCCTCGTCGCGCACGACCGTGTCGACAAGGTCCGCTCGATGATGAGCAACGCCATCGGCGAAGTGAAGACCGAAAGCGTGATGCGCCAGATCCTGCCGGACGAGCCCAAGACCTCGCCGCTCGAACTGGCCCGCTGGCTGACGTCCGAAGCGCTGGTGCCGCTGGTCAAGGGCGAACACCCGCAGGCGATTGCCGTCCTGCTGGTCCAGCTCGACCCGGTCGTCGCTGCCGAAGTGCTGCACGCCCTGCCGACCGATGAACAGTCGCAGATCGTCCACCGCATCGCCACGCTCGGCCCGGTTTCGCCGCAGGCCATCGCGATGCTCGAAGAACTGCTGACCCGCCGCATCACCGAGAACCACGGTCATCGCCCGCTGGCGATGGGCGGACCGAAGGAAGCGGCCGACATCATCAACGGCGCCGGCAAGGTGATCGAGAAGCGGGTGATGAGCGAGATCGGCAAGATCGACAAGGCGCTCGCCAAGGAGATCGAGAACGAGATGTTCAAGTTCGAGCACCTCTTCGTGCTCGACCCGCAATCCATGGGCACTTTGCTGCGCGACATCGGCAACGACACCCTCATCGACTCGCTCAAGGGCATCAGCGAAGAAGAACGCGAGTACTTCTTCCGCGCGATGTCGAGCCGTGCCGCCGATGGCGTCAAGGACGAGATCGCCGCGCGCGGACGCACCAAGCTGGCCGACGTCGTCGCCGCGCAGAAGGAGGTCGTCCTCGTCGCCCGCAAGCTTGCAGCCGAAGGTTCGATCATCTTCGGCTCGGGCGATGACGAATACGTCTGAGCGGCGCGATGTCCGATCTCGGTTTCAAGATACCCAGGGAAGGCATGAGCCTGCTCGAGGCCCTGACCCAGCCGCAGGGCTTTCGCGCCGACGCGCGCTTCGGCGCGCTGCCGGCACCCGAGCCCGAACCGGCACCGCCGCCACCGCCCGAGGAACCGGCTGCGCCCGATCCGGTGGAGCAGGCCTTCACCCAGGGCTTCACTGCCGGCTACGAGCAGGCGCTGCAGGAAGCGCAAGCCCAGGCCGAAGCTGAAGCCGCGGCCCGTGAAGGGCTTGAACTTTCCCTGACGCGTTTGAACGCGGTTCTCGAAGAGGAACTGCGCAACCGCCTTCGCGAAACGGTTGCCGCCTTGTGCGAAAGCGCGATCGCCCCACTGGCGATCGACGAGGATGCCCTTGTGCGCCGGATCAATGCTGCGGTCGGAATGCTTTCGCGCGCCGACGACGAGCGCGTGATCAAGTTGCACCCAGAGGACGTGAAGCTGGTTTCCCCGCGCCTCGCCGCCGAATGGCAGGTGGAGGAAGAAGCCGGCCTCGAACGCGGCACCATCCGCATCGAGACGGCCAGCGGCGGTGTCGAGGACGGCCCGGCGACCTGGCGCATTGCCATCGCCGAAGCCCTGCAGCAGTGCTGATGAGCCCGTGCTGAAACTCTGGGACCCGATCCTTAGCGACCTGGCCGCCGAGCCGGTCGACCTGACGCCGCGCCGCTTCGGCCTTGTCACCGCCTGCGACGGCGGCTTGCTGGAAGTCAGCGGCCTGTCGGTGCCGGTCGGCGCGATGTGCCGCGTCGGCCATGGCCGGGGCAAGACCCTTTCCGCCGAAGTCATCGGCTTTCGCAACGGCAAGACGATGATGATGTTGCTGGGCGACACGATCATGCTGCGCCCCGGTGCGCGCGTGTGCCCCGAAGGCCGCCCCGGCATGCTGCCGGTGGGCGATGCCTTCCTCGGCCGCGCCGTCGATGGCGAGGGCCTGCCGATCGACGGCGGCCTGCCCATCCATACCCGCACCGAATGGCCCGCGGGCGGCGTGCGCACCTCGGCGCTCGACCGCAGCCCGGTGCGCGAATGCTTCGATACCGGCGTGCGCTCGCTCAATGCGCTCACCACTTTCGGCATCGGCCAGCGCATCGGCGTCATGGCCGGATCGGGCGTCGGCAAGTCGGTGCTGATCGACATGATTGCGCGCGGCGCGACGGCGGACGTGATCATCGTCGGCCTGATCGGCGAGCGCGCCCGCGAAGTTTCCGACTTCGTCGAGCGGCACATGAATGCCGAGAAGAAGGACAAGACCGTGGTCGTCGCCGTGCCGGCCGACCATGCGCCGAACCTGCGCCTGCGCGGCGCAATGCTCGCCACCTCGATGGCCGAGCACTTCCGCGCACAGGGCAAGCGCGTCCTGCTCATCCTCGACAGCCTTACCCGCGTGGCCCACGCCGCGCGCGAGATCGGCCTGCTGCTGGGCGAACCCGGCGCGGCGCGTGGCTATCCGCCATCTGCTCTGGCCACGATCACCAAGCTCGTCGAACGCGCCGGCAACTCGGCCGCCAGCAAGGGTTCGATCACCGGACTCTACACGGTGCTGGCCGACGGCGACAACCAGGACGACCCGGTCGTCGATACCGCGCGCTCGATCCTCGACGGTCACATCGTGCTGTCGCGCGATCTCGCCCAGCGCGGGCAATATCCGGCCGTCGACATCGCCGCTTCGCTCAGCCGCGTGATGAACGACATCGTCTCGTCCGGACACCAGCAACTCGCCCGCCAGTTCCGCGCGCTCATCGCCAGCTACGAGGCGAACCGCGACCTCGTGCTGATGGGTGCCTATCGTGCCGGGGCCGACCCGCAGCTCGACAAGGCGATCGCGATGCACGAACTGCTCACCGCTTTCCTGTGCCAGCAGGCCGGGGAAGTGATCGACCTTTCCGACAGCGGCGCCCAGCTTGCTGCTCTGCTGGGATGAGATTGCCGGCTCCTCCTGTCCCCTGCCGTGAGGCAAGGCCATGAAGGAAGAGCGCAAGCGGCTTGCGCGCCTCAAGCGGCTCGAGAAGATCCGCGCCATCGCCAAGCAGACCGCCGCGATGGAGTCCGCGCAGGCGGAAAGCACGCTCACGCAATTGCGCGCGCTGTCCGACCGCACCCGGCAGATGGCGAGCGACTACGCCAGCCGCCGCGAAATGACCGACGGCGGCTCGCTCCACCAGGTCGGGCGCTTCGTCAGTGGGCTGCAGGCCCTGACCAAGACCACCGACGGCGACGCCCTGCGCGCGCAGTCGATCGCCGATGCCAAGCAGCGCCTCCTCGTCGAGGCGGAACGGCGGCGCGCCGCCATCGAGGAACGCGCCCTGCTGCAGGAACGCATGATCGCCAAGGCCGGGCAGACGCCGGCTCTTGGCAGCAGAAAGGGATCTGGCACGGATCTTGAATAGTACCTTGCATGGTTAACCATGAGGTCCATCAAGGCATGATCCAGTTCTCGGCCCCGTCGATTTCCGCGAACGCTGCCCCGGCCAGCGGCACTGCGCCGTCGGCCACGGGCAATGGCGCCGAAACCGCCGATTTCGCTGCGCTTCTGGGCGCATCGGAAGCCCCTGCCGCGGGAGCTGCCATTGACGTCAAGCCTGCCACAACCGAGCTGACCGCCGCGCTCGCCGTTGAGGTCGCTACGACGACCGGCAAAAGCGGCAATGCAACCGGCAAGGAAAGCGGCAAGGAATTGCCGGTTGCCGCAATTGCCGCTGCCGCCGTTTCCGCCCTCAACAAGGATACCAAGCCTACCGCCGACACTGCGGCCGAAGGCAAGGCACCGACCAACGAAGCTCCCGACGAAGAAGCGACGTCAGACCAGGCAGACGTGCCCATCGCGGCTGCCAATCCCGTCCTGCCGCTTGTCGTCCCACCGCTGCCCGGTACTGACACTCCCGTCGAATTCCGGGCAGCGGTTCCCGATACCGCCGCCGGCCGCACCGCTGCCGTCCCTGTCCCCGTCGCGAAGGCTACCGCCGCTACCGCTGCAGCAGCCGAGAACGCCGCAGCAGTCGCCCAGGGCGAGAGCGCCAAGACCCTGCCGGAAGCGGCAGCTCTGGTGGCCAAGGCCATGACCGCCAGCGGCGGCGCACCGGCGCAGGTCCTGCAGGCCAAGCTGGCGCCGATCGTGACCGCCGATGCACCCGAGGCCGGCAAGACTGCAACCGCCCCGGCAGAGCTGAGCCCGGCCGCCGCGCTCATGGCCCGCATCGACACGGCCAAGGCCGCCGCAAACCGCCCCGCTACCGAAGCCGTGGCCCAGGCAGTGCCTGCAGCTACCGAAGCCGTGGCCCTGGCAATACCTGCAGCCCGCCCCGCTACCGAAGCCGTGGCCCAGGCAGTACCCGCGGGCCGTGCCGCCCCCGAAGTAAAGGCCAAGGCAGGGGACAAGGCCGAAGCCGCCACCGATCTAGCCAGCGATACGGCCCTGCCGGCAGCGCGCGCGACCGCGCAGCCCGTCGTGACCATGACTCCGGCGCAAACCGCAAGCGCGCCTGCCGCAGCGACCGCCGCCGCAGCGGCCCCGGTAGCGCACGAACGGCCGCACGATTTCACAACGCTGGTCGACCGCCTATCCGAAGCGCGCGAGGCCGCTTCGCCGCAGGTCGTGCGCACCGCGATCAATCATGCCGAGTTCGGCCAGATCTCGATGCAGTTCCGCCCGGACGACGCGAAGATGAGCGTGACGCTCGCCAATGCCGATCCCGGCTTCACGTCTGCGGTTCATTCCGCCGTCGCCGCAACGCTCGCCGGCAATGCAGCAGGCAATGGCGACCAGCAGCGCAGCGACAGCCAGCAGGCCCAGCAACAGCAGCAGGCGACCACCCAGCAACAATCCGCAGCGTCGGGCAACGGACAGGGCCAGGGGCAAGGCCAGCAGCAGGCTGCCCAGGCCCGCGCCGAGCAGGGCGAACGCAACTTTCACCGTGCGCAGACCGCTTCGGCCAGCGCGCAGCAGGACAGCCGGAAGGCGTCCGACGGGGCCGCCAATGGCCCTCGGCGTAGCGGCATCTACGCCTGACATCTGACTATTCGGGGAACTTTGAGATGAGCAAATCCGGAAAGGAAGAGAAGCCCACCAAGAGCAAGGGCAAACTCGGCATCATCCTTGGCGCCGTGGGCCTGCTGGCTGTCGGCGGCGGCGGCATGTTCGGCCTGGTACAGGCCGGCGTAATCGGCGGCGGCCATCAGGAAGCCAAGCAGGACAACAATCCCAAGCTGATCCGCAAGGGCGAAGTCGATCCCTACGCGCCGGTCGGCGACAAGAAGGAAGAAGGCGCCACCGCTGAAGTCGATGGCGAAGGCGGCGACGAATATCGCACCGCCTACTACACCTTCTCCGAGGAATTCACTTCGAACCTCAAGAACTCGGACGCGATGGTGCAGATGGCCCTGGCCTGCTCCACCCGCCGCGATGGCCGCGTGCTGATGTGGCTGAAGAAGCACGAACTGGCAATCCGCTCGCAGCTACTCACCATCATCGCCGATACGCCTGAAGAGGACGTCTACACGATGGCCGGCAAGGGCCACCTGCAGAAGCGCATGACCGACGCGATCAACAAGGTCCTCACCCAGAAGGAAGGCTTCGGCGGTGTCGATGCCGTCTACTTCCGCAGCTTCATCGTCCAGTGATCCATCGATGACTTCCGCCCGATTCCAAGGAACAGAGCGCATGAAGGCCCGCCACTGCAAGGAACTGCTGGGCACCGGTCCGTCGATCGGCGAACTGGTCCCGGCCCTCTCGCTGATCGGCGAGCGGCTTGCCCGGGCGCTGGCCTCGGGTCTCGCCCGCCTGTCCGGCGGCGATGCCCCGATCGTGCGCGTCGGCATGCCGCTCGACGGCACGCTCGGTTCGATCCAGTCGGAACTGGAAGGCCTTGCCTCGCACACGCTCCTTGCAGTGGGCCCGGAAGCCCGGCCGATGCTGGCCGTGTTCGAAGCCGCGCCCGTCTTCCGCCTTGTCGATCGCGCCTTCGGCGGCCGCGGCGACGTGCCCAACCCGCTGCCCGATACTTTCCCGCTTTCCGCCGAACTGCTGATCGCGCGCATCGAGACGACCGTCGCCGATGCGCTTTCGATCGCTTTCGGCGGTGAAGCCAAGCACGCGGTGCGCACCGTGCGCCGCGAGATCAGCCTGCGTCAGCTCGCGCCCTTCGACCGCAACGAGGAGTTGCTGCTGCTTTCGCTCGAAGTCGAGGAAAACGGTTGCGAGCCCTGGTCGATGCTGCTGGCTTTCCCGCAGGCGACGCTTTCGGCCCTCGTCACCGTCCCGCGCCACCCGCGCAAGGCGCGCATGATGAATGTCGCTCCCGATCCTGCGGCTGAGCCCTTTGCCTCGATGCCACTGCAGGTGAAGGCCGTCCTCGTCGACATGACGATGGGCTTTTCGCGCCTGTCCAGCCTCAAGCCCGGCGACATCCTGCCGGTGGCGGTAGCCCGCAGCGTTCCTCTCAAGGTCGGCGACCAGACCGTCGCCAACGGCACCATCGGTGAACTCGACGATCGCGTCGCGGTTCAGGTTTCCCACGCATTCTGACTACGAAAGACGATCAACCATGAGCATTCATCCCCGCGGTTTCGATTTTCTTCGCGACGTCGACGTCCGGCTCTCGGTCGAACTGGGCCGCACCGAAATGAAGCTGAAGGACATCCTCGCCCTCGGCCCTGAAAGCATCGTCGTGCTCGACCGCATGTCCGACGAGCTGCTCGACGTACTGGTCAACGGCAAGCCGATCGCCAAGGGCGAAGTCATCTCGCACAACGGTCGCTTCGGCCTGCGCATCGTCGAGATGGTCGGCGTGGAGGAAACCGCCGGCGAGAACGCCATTCCGCTGCCCGGCGGCGCGGAGGGCTGACGCTCCATGCTTTGGTACATCCTCAAGCTGATCATCCTGCTGCCCATGATCGGCTTCATCGCCTGGGGCTGCCTCAAGCTGGCGAAGAAGATGCAGGAGAAGGCCGGGATCGGCGGCGGTTCGAAGTCGATCCGCATCGTCGAGACCACCATGCTCTCGCCCACGCTCAAGCTTGCGGTGATCGAATTCCACGGACGCGAGATCCTCGTCTCGGCTTCGCGCGGCGGCCTCACCCGCCTCGCCGAAGCTCCGGCGCGTCCCCGCACTGCGGAAAGCCTGCCCGAATGAAGCGCATCGTTTCCCTGATCGCCGCCCTGCCGGCGCTATTGCTGCCCGCAGTGGCCTTCGCGCAGGTCCAGGCCCAGTCGCTTCCGGCGGCAGCACCGGCATCGGACTCGGCGATCCCCGGCGCGCTCGACCGCGCCTTCGGCTCGCTGGGCGGTACCGAGGGTCCGGGCATGAGCCTTTCGCTCCAGCTGCTCCTGATCATGGGGCTGCTGACGATCCTGCCCAGCCTGATCCTTATGATGACCAGTTTCACCCGCATCCTGGTGGTGCTGGCGATCCTGCGCCAGGCCATGGGCCTGCAGCAGTCGCCGCCCAACCAGGTGCTGATCGGCCTGTCGCTGTTCCTCTCGCTCTTCGTCATGGCGCCCACGCTGGAACGCGTGAACGCCAGCGCCATCGCGCCCTACTCCGCCGGTACGATCAATGCCGAGCAGGCGATCGCCAACGGCGGCAAGGAATTCCACGCCTTCATGATCCGCCAGACGCGTGAGCGCGATCTGACCATGTTCGCCGAGATGGCCAATGCGCCGCGTTTCGCGAAGCCGGCCGACGTGCCCTTCTCGATTCTGCTGCCCGCCTTCGTCACCAGCGAACTGAAGACCGCCTTCCAGATCGGCTTCATGCTGTTTCTGCCGTTCCTCGTGATCGACCTCGTCGTCTCCTCCGTCCTCATGTCGCTGGGCATGATGATGATGAGCCCGATGGTGGTATCGCTGCCTTTCAAGCTGCTGCTCTTCGTCATGGTCGACGGCTGGGCGCTGCTGATGGGCTCGCTGGCCTCCAGCTTCGGGTAACGCAGGCGATGGAAGACATCACCAACCTGCTCAGCCTGGCCGACAAGATGCTTTGGGTGACGGCGCTCGTCGCCGCGCCGGTGCTGATCGCCTCTCTCGTCGTCGGCCTCGCGGTCGGCGTCGTGCAGGCCGCCACCTCGGTCAACGAGCAGACCCTGACCTTCGTCCCCAAGCTGGCCATCACCGCCCTCGTGCTGGTGCTGTTCGGCAGCTCGATGATGACGCTGATCGGCGACTTCACGCAGGAGATATTCGCCCAGATCGCGAACATCTCGCAGGCGGAGCGCGTCCTGCCGTGATGAACCTCGACTTCGGTTTCGGCGCGCTTGAACAGGACTTCTGGCGGCTGCTCTTCGTGATGACCCGCATCGGCGCGGCGCTTGTCGCCGCCCCGCTGTTCGGGACCGCGAGCGTGCCGCCCCAGCTTCGCGTCGTCGCAGCCGGAGCCGTTGCCGTCCTGATCTGCACCTGGACCGACGTTCAGGCTCCCGCAGCCCTGTTCTCGCTGGCAGGATTGGTCTCGGTCGCCGGCGAAGTGCTGGTCGGCCTTTCTCTCGGCTTCATCCTGCAGATCGCATTCGCCGCTCCGGTTCTTGCCGCAGAAATCGTCGGCGGCTCGATGGGCATGAGCATGGCCACTGCGGTCGATCCCAACTCGGGGGCGCAGTCGCCTGCGCTCGGCCAGTACTTCTCGGTGGTCATAACCCTGGTCTTCCTCGCACTGGGCGCCCACCTGCAGTGGTTCTCGCTGGTGATCCAGAGCTACAAGACCTTCCCGCCGGGCCACACCTGGCTCGGTGCCGAGCGTCTGTCCGACATCGCCGGTTTCGCCAGCTACATGTTCGTCACCGCCGTCACCATCGCCCTGCCCGTCAGCCTGATCCTGCTGATCGTGCAGATGGTCACCGGCGTGCTGAGCCGCTCGGCACCTTCGCTCAATCTCTTCGCACTGGGCCTGCCCGCCGGCGTTCTTGCCGGCATTGCCGCCCTGCTGATTTCCGCCCCGGTCCTCACCGACCTCGTCACCCGCATTTCCGCCGATGCCATCGGCGCCACTTCGGACCTGCTGAAGCCATGAGCGAACAGAGCGGCGAAAAGAGCTTTGCGCCAACAGAGAAGCGCAAACGCGACGCAGCCCAGAAGGGCGACGTCCTTCGCTCGCGCGAGCTGGCAACGGCTGGTGCCGTCGCTGTCGGCGCGACATGGATGCTGGCCGCGGGACCGTGGGTTCTGGAGCGCCTGAGCGAGACGCTGCGCGCGGGCTTCATCTGGGACCGCGCCGCGATCGACGATTTCGAGCCGGGCCAGCTGATCGTCTCGGCGGCGATGTCCGCGCTGCCCCCGGTATTCCTGCTGGGCCTTGCGATCATCGCGGTGTCGCTGATCTCGCAGCTCGGCTTCGGCGAAGGGCGCTGGATCGGCGGCAACATGGCACCCAAGGCTTCGCGCATCAATCCGATGTCCGGCCTCAAGCGCATGTTCGGCCCGAACGGCGCGATCGAACTGGCCAAGGGCATCGGCAAGGTCAGCCTGCTGGGCACGATCGCTTATGTCTGGGCCAACGACAACATCGAGACGATCGCCAAGCTCGGCCGCGGCGACCTGTTCGGGCAGCTTTCCTACGCGTGGCATGGCGTGATCGTGCTGCTTTTCTGGCTTGCCGGCGGCCTTTTCGTGATCGCCCTTATCGACGTGCCGGTGCAGATGGTGCGCCGCCTCTCGCGCCTGAAGATGACGCTTCAGGAAATGCGCGACGAAAGCAAGGAAAGCGAAGGCTCGCCCGAGAAGAAGGCGGCGATCAAGAATGCCCAGCGCAAGATCGCCATGGGCGGCCTGATCCCGGCGATGAAGGAAGCGCAGTTCATCATCACCAACCCGACGCACTTCTCGATCGCGCTCACATACGATCCGGAAAAGGCCCATGCCCCGATCGTGCTCGCCAAGGGCCGCGGCGACAAGGCGCTGGCCATGCGCGAACTGGCCGCCGAGTACAAGGTGCCGGTGCTGGAGTATCCCGCACTCGCCCGCTCGGTGTACTACACCACCCGCGAACGCCAGGTGATCCGCGAGGAACACTACGCCGCGGTCGCCTCGATCCTCGCCTTCGTCATGTCGCTCAAGCGCGGCGAGAAGCGCGTGCGCCCCGAAGTCTCGGTGCCGGTCACGCTGCGCTTCGACGCCGACGGCAATCTCGACCCGGCTTCGGTGCACTGATCGTGGCAAACCCGGAAAAAACCGTTTCCAACCCCTTAAGCCCGGCCCCGAATGACCGTCCTAGAGGCATATGGTAGACAGCACATCATCGAGCACATCGGCGACCTCATCGCTGATTTCGGCCATCGGCGGTGGCAGCGGGATCGACTTCGGGGCGCTCGCGGAGAACCTCGCCAAGGCGCAGTTTGCCGCACGCAAGGACCAGCTCGCGGTCAAGTCCGACAAGCTGGACGCCAGGATTTCCGCGGCATCGAACATCAAGTCGATGCTGCTCAACCTCGACACCTCGCTCGGTACGCTGGTGCGCTCGGGCGACCTCGCCCGCACGCCCTCGATCGCCAATGCCTCTGTCGCCACAGCGTCGCTGACCGGCTCGGCGCAGCCCACCGGCACGTTCTCGCTCGAAGTCACCCAGCTTGCTTCGGGCCAGCGCATCGCGTCGCAGGCCTATGGCGCATCCACCGATACGGTGGGCTCGGGCACCCTGAAGCTGCGCTTCGGCACGGTTGCCGGCGGTGCCTTCACCGAAGACACCGGCCATGCCGCGGTCGACATCACGATTGCGGCTGGCGCAACGCTGGCTGACGTTGCCTCCGCGATCAACGGTGCCAACTCCGGTGTGACCGCCTATGTCGCGAATACCGTGAACGGCGCCCAGCTCGTGCTGCGCGGCCCCGAAGGCGCGGCCAACGGCTTCGTGCTGGAGGCAACCGAGGATGCCGCCGACCCCGGCCTTTCGAACCTAGCCTGGAACCCGTCCTCGACCAATGGCCAGCTTCTGGCGACCGCGCAGGACGCCAAGCTGAAGATCGACGGCCTCGACGTCACATCTTCCTCGAACGCGGTCTCCGAAGCCATCCCGGGCGTGAAGCTGATGCTCGGCGCCACCAACGTCGGCGCCCCGACGACCGTGTCTTTCAAGGACCCCACGGACGTCATCCAGTCGGCCATGAGCGACTTCACCAGCGCCCTGAACGAATTGATGGCCGAACTGAACAAGGCGACGTCAATCGGCGGAGACCTGGCCAACGACGGCGGCGCCCGCGCGCTCAAGCGCTCGCTCTCGGAATTGGCCGGCACGACGATCATGCCCGGCGCGACCGGCCTGGCGAAAACGCTCTCCGATCTCGGCCTGAAGACCCAACGCGACGGCACCTTCTCACTCGATGCCGAACGGTTCAAGGCGACGCTGGCGGCCGACCAGGACGGCGTCGTAGCCATGTTCACGAACGGCATCAACGGCGTCTACGCGACGTTCGACGGCATCTACCGCAAGGCGACCAGCATCTCCGATCCGGGCTCGCTCGGCGCGTCGATCTCGCGCATGACGACGCAGCTTTCGGACGTGAAGGAAACCATCTCCGACCTCGCCACCAAGCAGGAAGAACTGCGCGCGCGCATGGTGGCCCGCTTCGCCGGCACCGAGACTCGCATCAGCCAGTCGAAGTCGACCCTTTCCTTCCTCCAGGGCCAGATCGCGATCTGGAACAACTCCAAGAACTAAGAACCGTCATGCTGGCCCACCGATCCCCTCACGAAGCCTACCGCCGCGTCGATTTCGACGCCCGCGTCAAGGGCGCCACGCCGAGCGAACTGGTCCACTTGTGCTACGAGCATCTCGTCAGCGCGCTGGGCACGGCGATCCACGCCAATTCCAACGGCGACAACAGCCTCAAGAGCCGTTCGATGACCCGTGCGCTCACCGCCGTCACTGCATTGCAGCTTGGCGTCTCGGGCGAGAGCGACATGGCTGCGGCGCTCAACCATCTCTACGAGTCGGCACGCCGAACGCTGCTGGACAATGCCGTGAACTTCAATCCGCAAACGATCGACACGCTGCGCACCGATTTCATGGAAATCGGGCAGGCGCTGCAGGCAGGCTGAGCAGGGCAACAGCCGAGATCGCACGGTTTCGGTTGCCCTCACCTTAGCGTTTCTCCTCTGCGGGAAACAACAAGCCCAAATCTCCTCGAAATCGGTGGCATCGTCCCACCCGTGCCCTGCGACTGCGCGTAAACCCCTAAGGGCAAACCGGTGGGGAGACTGCAGTGGAACGCATTTCCAACCTGATCCTGATCGACGGCGACACCCGCCGTCGCGCCACGATCAGCCATGCCCTTTCAACGGCCCAGATCCATGTCGAACCGTTCGAGAACATCTCGGAACTGGGCGCCGCATGGCCCCGCGGGGGCGTTGTCCTCCTGCACGAACAGGCCGGGGCCATTTCCAGCCTGATCGAACAGATGGCAAGGCACGGCGAATGGTTTCCGATCATCGCCTTCAGCGAATTTCCTTCGCCGCCGCGGATCGTCCAGGCCGTACTCGACGGGGCGATCGACTATGTCGGCTGGCCGATCACGGCAGATGAACTGAACGCCTCACTCGACCGCGCGATCCGGCGCACGGATGCCTTCGGCCACGCCAAGCTGCGCGAAGTGATGGCCCGGGCGCGGATCGACCGACTGAGCCGCCGCGAAAGGGAAGTGCTGAGCGGTGTGGCGAGCGGGCTGTCCAACCGGCTGATCGGCGAAAGGCTCTCGATCAGTCCACGCACGGTAGAGATTCACCGTGCCAACATGCTGACCAAGCTTGGCGCCAGCCATACCTCCGACGCCATCCGCATCGCCATAGAGGCAGCCCTGATCAAGTAGGGTACGGCGCCCGATGGCTACCGGTCAGTGGAGGCGCGCGGCGGGCGGGACTTCGATGGTTTCCAGATCCTGCCCGTCGAATTCCAGACGCGCAAGCAACAGGGAAACATGCGCCGCCAGCAGGGCAAGCGCGACGGTCGCGCCTTCGGAAATCATTTCCTCGGACTCATCGTCCATGACGACCGTGGCCAGACAAGAACCGCTGCCGCCGCGCGACAGCATGAAGGCGATATCCGGCCCCAGTATCGCCAGTACGGCGCTTTCCGCTGCGCCGCTGGCCAGCATCGCCTCGATCGCGTTGAGATCGAGTTCGTGTTTCATCCCCAGCGGCGTTCCCTGCAGCAGCAGTCCAGCCTCGCGAATGCGATCGCTTTCCTCAGCTGCGTCGCTGCCGACGCAGTCGTTCAGGAAATCCCGAAGTCTGGCCGTCCAGACTTCCCAATCCATTGTCCGATCAATCACTGTGCCCGACCCGTTTTGCCATCGCCCCGCACCCGCCAGACGACATGAAGGGCCGACTGTCAATCCGCAGATTCCGCGCAACATAAGGCGCCGTCCCACCTTGCTACAGCATGACTGCACAAGGTGAAGCAGCGATTCACGTCTTACGTGGGGTAGGATTGCATCAACGCGCAGCGGCGTTGGCCACGCGGGCGCGCTCCTCGAACCACGGCACCATGCGCTCGATCGCTTCCTCAACCAGCGGCGTGGAGACCGCAAAGCTGAAGCGCATGAAACGATGACCGTCGACCGGGTCGAAATCGATGCCCGGCGCCGTCGCAACACCGGTATCGCGCAGCAATTGCTGGCAGAGGGCCAGGCAATCGTCGGTCAGATGACTGACATCGGCATAGATGTAGAAGGCCCCGTCGGGCGGCGCGATCTTCTGCAGCCCCAGGCGTGGCAGCGCGGCCAGCAGGAGTTCCCGGTTGCGGGCATAGACCTCGACATGACCCTCCAATTCGTCCCGGCAATCGAAGGCAACCAGCCCTGCGTGCTGGGCAAGGACCGAGGGCGTCAGGAACAGGTTCGACATCCGCGCCCGCGCAACCCCGACGAGATCGGGCGGAACGAGCAGCCAGCCCAGCCGCCATCCGGCCATCGAGTAGTACTTGGAGAAGCTGTTCACCACGACGGCGTCCGGCGCGTATTGCAGCATCGACTGCGCGGACTGGGTGTAGCTCAGCCCGTGGTAGATCTCGTCCGAAACGATCCGGATGCCCTTGCGACGGCAGACTTCGGCTATCGCCGCCAGTTCGCCGGGCGCAATGATCGTGCCGGTTGGATTGGCCGGGCTGGCAACGATCAGACCGTCCGGCACCGGGTCCAGTGCATCGAGCGCGGCTGCCGTGATCTGGTAGCGCTCGGCCGGGCCGCAGGCGACTTCGACCGGCTCGAGATAGAGCGTCTTCAGGGTATTGCGGTAGGCCACGTACCCCGGCCGGGCGAGCGCGACACGCGCGCCCGGCTCGAACAGGCTGGTGAGCGCGAGAACGAAGGCAGGGGAAGCCCCGCAGGTCAGGATCACCTGCTCCCGGTCGACCTTGACATCATAGGCATCGTCGTAATGGCGGGCGATGCGATCGAGCAGGGCGATGTTCTCCCAGTACCCGCCAGGCTCGCTGTCCAGCACCTCGTGTGCCTTGGCGATGGCCGCGGCCGGCGCGCCGGTGGAAGGCTGGCCATATTCCATGTGGATGACATCGCGGCCGCCTTCGGCAAGCTCGTAGGCAAGGCGGCCGATCGCCATGGCGTGGAAGGGTTCGACTTTTGCAACCATGTGCGGTTGCTAGGCTTGCTGCCCCGCTTGCACAAGCGCGAGCCCAAAAACCTTGGTTCGGTGCCCTACGATATACTTCGATGGTAGTACCATCCTACCTTCTCAGATCCGATAAATTGCTGGATTTCAGAGATAAGTTGAAACGGCGTCACTCATACAAGTTAGTCAGAGCACGAAGCGGCGTTTCGCATCATGTTGATGGCGGGCAAGCGGAGGTTACGGCGAACCGGCCGCTTGCCGCTTGATTGACGGGGCCATGATGATCTTACGCTTTCTACGCGACCGAACGGCCGGATCGGCGGCCGAGTACGCCCTGCTGCTGGCGATGGCCGGCGGCGGCATCGCGATCGCAGCACTGGCGCTGAGCGGGTCCATCAACCTTGCCATGGCCGATGGCGCCAGTTCGGTAGCCAACGGCGGCAGTACTTCCGGGGGCAGCGGATCTTCGGGCGGTTCGGGCGCAAGCTCGACCGGCGGTAGTTCATCGGGCGGCACGTCCTCGGGAGGTTCGAGCGGGAGCAGCTCCAGCAGCGGTTCATCCGGCGGATCGAATGGTGGCAGCAGTTCGGGGGGAAGCAGCTCGGGCGGCTCCAGCTCTTCCAGCGGAGGCACGACGACCGGAGGTTCGACCAGCACTGGAGGATCGACCTCCGGCAACACCACGACGTCCAGCAGCAGCACCACATCCGGAGGCACGACCGGAGGCGGGACCAGCACGGGTGGTGGCACCGGCAGTTCCTCGGGCAGCAGCACTTCCGGCGGGGTTACCCTGCCGCCGGGATGCAAGAACGGCAACGGCAAGAAAGACTGTCCGACGACCTGACGCCCCCGTACGCTTCGTCCTGACGCGCGGGCTCAGTGCCGCTCGATGGTAATGTGCCGCAGTTCGTGCACCGGTTGCAGGCGACGGCGCAATTCCGCGGTATCGACCCGCTCCTCTTGCACGGAAACGCCGAGGATGGCGGCATGGGCGTCGGGCCCGACGCGCCAGACATGCAGGTCGCAGATCACCGCATCTCCCGGAGCTTCCACCAGTTCGCGCACTTCCGCCGCCACATGATCGTCGGTGCGGTCGAGCAGGACGAAAGCGGTGTCGCGCATGAGCGTCCACGACCAGCGGGCAATCACCAGCGCTCCGACGAGGCCCATGACCGGATCGAGCCAGACCCAGCCGAGATAGCGCCCGGACAGCAAGGCCGCGATGGCCAGCACCGAAGTCAGAGCATCGGCAAGGACATGCATGTAGGCGGAGCGCAGGTTGTTGTCCCCGTGTCCGTGACCATGGTGATGCCCGTGGCCGTGATGATGGCCGTGGTCGTGGCCGTGGTCGTGCCCGTGGTGGTGATGGCCCGAAAGCAGCACGGCGCTGACGATGTTCACGGCCAGACCGATCACCGCGATCACGGTCGCCTCACCGAAGGCAACGCGCACCGGGCTGAGCAGGCGCATGAAGGATTCGAAACCGATACCCAGCGCAAAGATCGCCAGCACCAGCGCCGATGCGAACCCGGCCAGATCCCCGACCTTGCCCGTCCCGAAGCTGAAAGCCGGATTGCGCTTGTGGCGGCGGGCGTAGGAATAGGCCATCGCCGCGACACTGAGCGCGCCCGCGTGGGTCGCCATGTGGAAGCCGTCGGCCAGCAGGGCCATCGATCCGGTCAGGTATCCGGCAACGATCTCGCCCACCATCATGACGGCGGTCAGTGCCACGACCCACAGCGTGCGCCGCGCATTGGCATCGTGCGACGCGCCGAGGAAGTCGTGATCGTGAATGAAGCGGTCTATTTCCGGCTGGCTCGCCATGTTCGGCAGTCTTTCTATTTCGCGTAGCGCCGGATCGCCGCGAGCAGGGCTTCGGCCCCGGCTTCGCGCTCGTCCTGCGAGAGTTCGGGAGCGGCGACATGCTCGTTCACGTGCGCCTCGATCAGTTCGTCGATGAGACCGTTCAGCGCGCCGCGCACCGCGGCGGCCAGATGCAGGGTCTTGGTGCAGTCCTCGCCGCCGACCAGCGCGCGCTCCACGGCCTGAAGCTGGCCGATGAGGCGGCGCACACGCATGACAAGGGCGTCGTTGTTGCCGGAGAGATGTCCCATAGGGTACCCCCCTACCCTATAGAATGGCGATTCGGCAAGGTCGCCCAATACGCGACGGAGCAAGGGGCAAGTCGACAGGCGCGCATGGCTTGGGCATTATGCCGCCATCTAGGGGTCGATGCAGGAACCGCCGTGGCTCGGCGGCGTAGCGGCTCGCCATACGAACTGGGGTCATCGATGCCGCAATTGTCCGACCTGGACCACCACCTTCCCGCACCCCTGGCCGAGGCCGTTGCGCCAGTGGCGCGCCTTGCGCAGTTCAAGGCCGGGCAGACCGTCATGGGCCACCAGGACGAGACTTCCGACGTTTTCGTCATCCTCGAAGGCACGCTGCGGATCGAACTGCTTTCGCAGAACGGCCGCGAGATCACGCTCAGCGATGCCGGCCCCGGTGCGCTTGTCGGGGAGTTCGCCGCGCTCGACGACCAGCCGCGCTCGGCAACGGTCATGGCCACCACCAAGGCCAGCCTGGCGCGCATTCCCGGCGCGGCCTTTCGCGAAGCGGCGCTCACCCATCCGGAATCGGCGGAGTGGCTGACCCGGCGCCTGGTGCGGATACTGCGTCAGCTCAACGAACGGATCTTCGAACTCAATGCCCTCGCCGTACGCAGTCGCCTCCACTGCGAACTGCTGCGTTTCTGCCTCGATACGGGTTTCGAGGGCAACGAGGCGACGATCACGCCCTCGCCCACCCACGCCGAACTGGCCAACCGCATCGGCACCCACCGCGAGGCCGTGACGCGCGAACTGCGCTACCTTGCCGAACAGGGCATCACGTCCAGTACCGGGCGCAAGCTGATCGTCTGCGACATTGCCCGCCTGGCGGAAATCGTGCGCGCCGCGGCCGGGGACGTCGAACTGATCCAGCGGGCCAACCAGGCGGGCATCGGCCGCGGCACGGCCTGACTTTCCACCCTGAAAGCCATCCAATCGGGGCTTTGTGGTAAAAGTCACATCAGCCCTGTGACCTAGGTCACGGCGCCCGGCCCCCAATCAGGGTTAACAGGTTCTTGTCCGGAGCGTGCGACCCCGCTTTCGGATGCGACCGGAAGCCAGTGGGAGGCTTGCATGCGACCTTCGGTCTCCCCCTTCCATCCGGAATCACTCGCAGACTAAGGCGGCAGCCGGGCCCGCATACCTCGAGCCAATCCCTAACACGGCTGCCGCCACTTTTCCCGTCCATGAAGATATCAAGAGATGGCCCTTCCCGACGATGCCGGTAGGGGTGCCGACAAGATCGAGAAGGGCCGGTAGACCCGCCACTACGGGTCTATGCGATCGGAGGCGATCGCAAGGCGTTCCTCCCTGAAAGCCTGTGCCGGAGCGACCTGAGTGCGGAACATGTCGCTCCGGCGGAGCCTCCCCTTTCAGGGCGACCCCCAGGATTCACCTGTCAACTCGTGCCTCGACAGGTGGTACCCAACAGCTCTTGTTCTTGTCCGAAACCCGAAGTGTCTGCGGTCGCTGCGCAAACAGCCAGCCGAAGAAATCGTGCCGCGCATCGCCGCTGGCCCATGCACTGCGCCGGGCGAGCGCGGCCAAGGCGCTGCCTCTTGTCAACCGATCGGTTCCCGACTTGGGATCAATACAGGACATGACCAGCGCCTTCTTTCACTGGCCGGCCTGCTCCCACCATCCGCAGTCGCGGCACAGCTGATAGGCAAACAATTTAGCACGATACGCGAAAATGCGTATAACTTTTTGCTAAGCTAAACAAGCAATAAGCAAAATGTACTCAATATCATCTTGCTCATTACTTACCGCGCTGCAGCAAGAGCCTTCTGGCGGCGGCGCTGAACCGAACTGCCCAGCCCGATAGCTTCACGGTACTTCGCGACCGTTCGCCTTGCCAGTGCGAATCCCTTGCCGTTGAGCAGGTCGACCAGCGCATCGTCGGACAGGATCGCCTTGGGATCCTCGGCATCGATCAACTGCTTGATGGCGGCCTTCACCGCCTCTGCCGAAGCCGCGCCCTCTCCGCCCGCGGCACTGACGCCGGAGCTGAAGAAAAACTTCAGCTCGTAAGTCCCGCGCGGACAATTGAGGAACTTGTTCGAAGTCACGCGACTGACGGTCGATTCATGCATGCCGATCGCTTCTGCCACGGCGCGCAGGGTCAGCGGCTTGAGCTGCGAGACGCCGTGGCGGAAGAAGCCGTCCTGCTGCTTCACCAGTTCGCTCGCCACCTTGAGGATCGTCTTCTGCCGCTGGTCGAGCGCCTTGATCAGCCAGTTGGCATCGGCGAGCTTTTCGGAAAGCCACGCGCGCGACGTCTTGTCCTCGCAAGTGCCCTTGAGTTCAACGTAATAGCCGCGGTTGACGATCAGGCGCGGCAAGGTCGCCTGGTTGAGCGCGATGTCCCAGCCCCCGTCGCTGCGCGGCGTCACGAGGATGTCCGGCGTGACGGCCCCGCTCGCCTCCCCGCCGAAGCGCGCGCCCGGCTTGGGATCGTAGTTGCGCAGTTCGGCTAGCATGTCGGCGAAATCCTCGTCGTCGACACCGCACATGCGCTTGAGCCGGGCCAGTTCGCCCTTGGCGACGAGGTCGAGGTTCTCGATCAGGCGCGCCATGCACGGATCGTAGCGGTCCGCCTCGCGCGCCTGCAGGGCGATGCACTCCGACAGCGAGCGCGCACCCACGCCGGTGGGGTCCAGCGACTGGACAAGGATCAGCGCGTCCTCGACCGCATCCTCGGACACGCCGAGATCGGCCGCCATTTCGGCAAGGCCGGCATGGAGATAGCCGGCATCGTCGAGCAGGCCAATGATGTAGCGTGCAATGCCCGCTTCGACGGGATTGAACGCTTCGGGCCCCACTTGCGCCTGCAGGTGTTCTGCAAGGGACTCCGCGCCCCCGGCGTGATCCTCGATACCGGGCCCGGCCTCGCCGCCGGCCATGCGGAATTCGCTGGCCCAGTTGTCGCCGCCGCTGCCAGCCGAGTAGGCCGCCAGTTCGCCGTCACCTGTATCGCGATCTCTGTCGAGCGATCCGGCGTCGATGTCGAGCGGCCGGTCGTCGCTTGCCCGCCCTTCCCCTATCAACTGGTCGACGGGGGAGCCTTCCAGCGTCGTTCGCCGGGCTTCCTCGGGCATTTCCAAGGCTTCGCCCACGGGCGCTGCCGGTTCTGCACCGACGTCGAGCAGGGGATTGGCGTCGAGCGCCTCGCCAATGAAGGTTTCGACTTCGAGATTGGACAGCGCCAGCAGCTTGATCGCCTGCTGGAGTTGCGGCGTCATGACCAGCGACTGGCTTTGCCTCAGGTCTAGCCGGGGCCCCAGCGCCATGCGTCAGTATTCCTGGGCGTCAGGCCTCACAGCGTGAAACCCTCGCCGAGATAGAGCCTGCGCACGTTCTCGTCGGCCACCAGCGCTTCGGGGCTGCCCGCGAAGAGCACCTGTCCGCCGTAGATGATGCAGGCGCGATCGACGATGTCGAGCGTTTCGCGCACGTTGTGGTCGGTGATGAGAACGCCGATTCCGCGAGTCTTGAGGTCTTTCACGAGATCGCGGATGTCCGCGATCGACAGCGGGTCGATGCCCGCGAAAGGCTCGTCAAGCAACATGATCGACGGCTTCGCGGCAAGGGCCCGGGCAATTTCGCAGCGGCGGCGCTCACCGCCCGACAGGGCCATGGCTGGGCTCGAACGCAGGCGCGTCAGGCCGAATTCGTCGAGCAAGCGTTCCAGTTCCCCATCGCGCACGTCCCTGTCCGGCTCGTTGAGTTCCAGCACGGCGCTGATGTTCTGTTCGACGGTCATGCCCCGGAAGATCGAGGTTTCCTGCGGTAGATAGCCCAGGCCAAGGATCGCGCGGCGGTACATCGGCAAGCGGGTGACGTCGACGCCATCCATGAGGATGCGGCCCGAATCCGGCCGCACCAGTCCCATGATCGAATAGAAGCAGGTGGTCTTGCCCGCGCCGTTTGGACCGAGCAGGCCCAGCACTTCGCCTTTCGCCACCGAAAGCGAGATGTCGGTAAGGACCGCGCGCTTGTCGTAGCTCTTGGCGATGGAGATGACTTCGAGCCCGCCGCGTTCGGCGACCGCGGCCGAAGCGGCGGCCGCACTGGAGCTCTGATCCTGCGAAAGTTCGGTCGTTTCCGTCATTGGCTACCGCGTTAACGCAGGCGACCGGGCAACGGCAAGTCGGCATTTTGCCTTCAAGGCCCAGATTGGCAGGTTTCGTGCATGTACCTGATTACCCGGCGCTGTTTACCGATCGCCCTCGGGCTACCGCCCATCCGCATCAACAGACCTTGCCGGAAATTTCGTCAAACTTGATCTTCCCGCAATTTGATGATCTAGTCTTGATGGGATTGAAGGGGAAGTGCTGCTGGATGGTTAAGACCACTCGACATCGGGCCGTCATGACTCCGGTCACCGGGCATCTGGTGGACTGGCGCAAGAAGATGAGCGACCACATCGCTTACGCCCTGCTGGTCTATACCGCCTTGCAGATTTTCGTGACGATCGGTGCCCTGAAGTCGCATGGCAGTTCGTTGCTGCCCTATCTTGCGCTGATCATCCTCGTCATCGCCATTATCCCGGCCTGCCGCCGCTTCGAAGCGCGCTGGAATCGTCTGACCGACGAACAGGCGCACGATCCGGGCATGGCGCCCTATTACCGGCGTGATCGCCTGGTGCTCTGGGCCATGGCCATCGGCCTGCCTTTCGTACTGACGGGACTGTTCAAGGGCCTCGCCCTGATCTTCGCCTGAGCGAGGCTGCGATCGGGGTTCTGCACCCCCGCCAGCCGACAGATCATGCATCTCGCATTTGCCCTCGGCCCGCGCGGCGACTAGGGCTGCCCTCAGCGCGGACCGGCTTTCGCGCGGTTCAAGGGAGTTGCGAAGTCCAATGCTCAATCCGGAACAGGCCAAGGAACGCGCGCAGGACCTGGTTGCGCGTGCCCGCCGCGCAGGCGCCGATGCCGCCGATGCCGTCTATGGCGCCAGTTCCTCGGAAGGCATCCAGATCCGCCTGGGCAAGCTCGAGGATGTGGAGCGTTCGGAAAGCGAGCATATCTCGCTGCGCGTGTTCAGCGGCACCCGTTCGGCCAGCATCGGTTCGTCCGATCTGTCGGACATCGCGCTGGACGAACTGGCCGCGCGCGCGATCGACATGGCCCGCGCGGCGCCGGAAGACGCCTATGCCGGTCTGGCACCCGAGGAACTGCTGACCCACGGCCCCTTCCCCGAACTGGACCTGATCGATCCTGCCGAACCCAGCCCGCAGGCCCTGCGCGAACGCGCCGAGGAAGCCGAGGACGCGGCCCGGGCGGTGCAAGGGGTGACCAATTCGGACGGCGCCTCGGCCAGTGCCGGCTTCGGCATCTTCGCACTGGCGACCAGCCATGGTTTTGCCGGCGCCTATGGCGCGTCCAGCCACTCCACCAGCGCTTCGGTCGTTGCCGGTGAAGGCGCGGGCAAGCAGCGCGACAGTGCCTGGCGTCAGACGCATCACGTGGAGGACCTTCCGAGCGCGCGCGAAATCGGTGAACTGGCCGGAACCCGTGCGGTCGCCCGCCTCGAACCGGGCAAGGTGAAGAGCGGGCCGATGCCGGTCCTGTTCGATCCGCGAGTCTCGGGTACGCTGGTCGGCCATCTGATCGGCGCCATGTCGGGTAGCGCGATCGCCCGCCGCTCCAGCTTCCTGCTCGACCGGCTCGGGGAACAGATCTTCGCACCGGGCACCGCGATCGCCGAAGATCCGCACCGGCCCCGCGGCCTGCGCGCCCGCCCCTTCGACGGCGAGGGACTGGCGACGCGCGCGCGCAATCTCGTGGAAGACGGGAAAATCACCGGTTGGCTGCTCGACTGTGCTGCGGCCCGCCAACTCGGCCTCGAACCGACCGGCCACGCCTCGCGCGGGGGCGGCGGCGCACCGGGAATCTCGGTGGGCAATATCCACCTCGAACCCGGCCCGCTCTCGCCTGCCGAGCTGATGGCGGACATCGCCGACGGCATCTACGTGACCGAACTGATCGGGCAGGGCGTGAACGGAGTAACGGGAGACTACAGCCGAGGCGCTTCGGGCTTCCGCATCGTCAACGGCGAGCTGGCCGGGCCGGTCGCCGAATTCACCATTGCCGGCAACCTGCTCAAGATGTTCGCGCAGATGACCCCGGCCAGCGACCTAGAATGGCACCGCGCGATCAACGTGCCGACGCTGCGCGTCGACGGCATGACCATCGCCGGAAACTGATGGAAGAACGTCCCTGCGCCGCGCCCGTAGGAAGGGAGCGCGGCGCAGGGTTCACGATCAGAACGCTTCGGCCTCAAGCGCCATCATCGAGCCCTTGCCGGCCTTGATTGCCAGGAAGACCGCGGTTGCCTGCGGCAGGATGCGGTCGAAGTAGAACTGCGCGGTGGTCAGCTTGGTCTTGTAGAAAGCCGCCTCTTCGGTGCCTTCTGCCAGCTTGCGCTGCGCGATCAGCGCCGACTTGGCAAAGCAATAAGCCATCGCGACAAGGCCGGTCAGGCGCAGGTACTCGGTAGCCGCGGCAGCGCCCTCTTCGGGGTCCTTCATGCCCTTTTGCGCGATCGTCGCGGTCGAGAGCTGGAGGGCGCCGAACGCCTTTTCGAGCGCCTCGATCATCTTTCCGAACGTCTCGTCGCCCTTGTTCGCCTCGATGAACTGTGAGACCGGGTGGAAGAACGCGCGCAAGTAGCGGCCCATGTGGGCCGGCAGCTTGCGGCCGACGAGGTCGAGCGCCTGGATGCCATTGGTGCCTTCGTAGATCATGGCGATGCGCGCATCGCGCACATACTGCTCCACGCCGCTTTCGGCGATGTAACCGTGGCCGCCATAGACCTGCACGGCAAGGTTCGCGGTTTCAAAGCCGAGATCGGTGAAAAGCGCCTTCACCACCGGCGTCATCAACGCGACAAAGTCCTGCGCGCGCTGCTTCACTTCCGGATCGGTGGCGTGCTTTTCGGCATCGAGCGCGCGGCTGACCCAGGCCGAGATGGCACGGCAGCCTTCGTTATAGGCACGCATCGTCATGAGCATGCGCCGCACGTCGGGGTGTACGATGATCGGGTCAGCCGGGCCGTTCGGGTTCTTCACTCCCGAAAGCGAGCGGCCCTGCAGGCGGTCCTTCGCGTACCACACGGCGGACTGGTAAGCCGCCTCACCCACGCCAAGGCCCTGCACGCCGACCGAAACGCGCTCGGTGTTCATCATCGTGAACATCGCCTCGAGACCCTTGTTGGGCTTGCCGACCAGCCAGCCGGTCGATTCCTCGAAATTGAGCTGGCAGGTGGCCGATGCCTTGAGCCCCATCTTGTGCTCGATGGCCGCGACCGAAACCCCGTTCGAAGGCCCGGGCGTGCCGTCGTCCTTGGGCAGGTACTTGGGCACGAGGAACAGGCTGATGCCCTTCACGCCCGCCGGCGCATCGGGAAGCCGCGCGAGGACGAGGTGGATGATGTTCTCGGTCAGGTCATGCTCGCCGGCGGAAATGAAGATCTTGCCGCCGGTCAGCTTGTAGCTGCCGTCATCCTGCGGAACCGCCTTGGTGCGCAGCATGCCCAGATCGGTGCCGCAGTGCGATTCGGTAAGGCACATGGTGCCCGACCAGGTGCCCGAGACCATCTTGGGCAGGTAGAACTGCTTGAGCTCGTCGCTGGCATAGCCCTCGATCGCGGTCGTGCCGCCGTGGGTCAGGCCCGGATAGAGACTGAACGACAGGTTCGCCGAGCAGATCATTTCCTCGGTCATCTTGTTGACCGATTCCGGCAGGCCCTGCCCACCCCATTCGGGATCGGACGCCAGCGCGCACCAGCCACCCTCGCGGAACAGTTCGTAGGCTTCCTTGAAGCCCTGCGGCGTGCGCACCACGCCGTTCTCCAGCGTGCAGCCTTCAACGTCGCCGCTGCGGTTGAGCGGGAGGAGAACCTCCTGCGCCACCTTGGCCGCTTCCTCGAGCACGGCATCGACGAGATCGGGGGTGAATTCTTCCAGCGCCTCGAGATTGCCGAAGCCGTCGTCCTGATGAAGCTCGTGCAGCACGAACTTCATGTCGCGCAGGGGTGCCTCGTAGACTTGCATTTCTCACTCTCCTCGCAGGCGCGCCTGCGCGCGCCTTGTCATCGCATCAGTTGCGCAGCGGCTTGCCGGTTTCAAGCATATGTTCGACCCGCGCAATCGTGCGCGGTTCGCGAACCAGCCGCATGAAGGTCTCGCGCTCCAGCTTGAGCAGTTCCTGCTCGCTCACCGTATCGACGAGGTCGGCCTCGCCGCCGGTCAGCACATTGGCCAGGGCGTCGGAAACGACCATGTCGTAATCGGTCGCCATCCCGCGCTTGCGGAAGCCTTGCGCCGCCATGTTGAGCGCGACGTGACCGCCCTCGCCCGGCAGCCTGAACTCGGGCGCTTCGAGGGGCGCGTAGCCTTCCACCAGCGAAAGCGCCTTCTGCTTGGCATCGTGAAGCAGGCGGTCGCGGTTCATGGTGATGCCGTCGTCGGGCCGCAGGAACAGCATTTCCTTGGCCTGCGCCGCGGACTTGGAGACCGTTGCGGTCGAGACCGTCTCGAACACCTTGGCCACGGCGGGCATCGGCCCCTTGGGCATCATCGGCGCCTTGCGGGCGCGATCGATCATCTCGCCATTGCCGCCCCAGCCCGGGATCAGGCCGACGCCGCATTCGACGAGGCCGGTGTAGAGCTCGGCATGGGCCTGGATCGCATCGCAGTGCAGCAGGATCTCGCACCCGCCGCCCACGGCCAGACCGGCAGGCGCCCCCACCACCGGGAACGGCGCGTACTTGAGGCCCTTGTAGGCCATCTGGCCACCGGCCACGAGCTTCTCGATCTCGCCATAGGCCGCGATGTTGAGCGCGAAGAGGGCAAGGCCAAGGTTTGCGCCAGCCGAGAAGCTGTCCGCATCGTTATAGACGACGAGCGCCCTGAACTTGCTCGAAACGAGCGGAATAGCCTCGATGATCAGCTTCATCACGTCGCCATCGAGCGCATTCATCTTGCCGGTGAATTCAAGGCAAGCGACGCCCTCGCCGACATCCCACAAGGCCGCCGAACCGTTCTTGAGCAGTGGCTTGGAGGCCAGCTTGACGTCGGCCAGGCGCAGCACCCCTTCGGGGCGCACGACATCGTGGTAGTCCCCATCAAGGCCAAGGAACTGGCGCTTGCCGTCCTCGACGCGATAGAACGTGCGTTCGCCTGCCAGCTTGAGGATTTCGGGAACCGGCTTGCCTTCGGCGTCGAGCCTTCCGGCCAGGTACTGCGCGCCGAGCCTGTCGATCATCTCGAACGGGCCGGACTTCCAGTTGTAGCCGAGCTTCATCGCGTCATCGACGGCCACGACATCGGCGGCGGCTGACGGCACCAGCGCGGCGGCATAGGCCAGCGTCCCGCCCAGAATCGCCCAGGCATATTCGCCCACCGCGCCCTTGGTTTCGACCAGCGCCCGCAGGTCCCCCTTGGCTGCGCGACCCGAAGGGCCGCGGGCGCTGGTCTTCTCGCGGTATTCACCGGTCGCAAGGTCAAGAGCCTCCTTGCGGCGGCCCATGTCCCTATTGAGGCGGTAGAAACCGCCCTTGCCCTTGCGGCCGGTGAATCCCTCGGAAATCATCTTTTCGATAAGCGGATGGCTGCGTGCGATCTCGTGGTAGGGATCGTCCTTGGGCAGCGTGGAAGTCAGGCTCGCCTGCAGGTGCGGCATCAGGTCTATGCCCACGAGGTCGACCAGACCGAAAATGCCGGTCTTGGGCACGCCCATCGGCTTGCCGGCAATCGCATCGGCCTGCTCGACGGTAAACCCCATGTCGAAAGCGGCATTGAGCCCGAGCTGGATCCAGTACGTGCCTATGCGGTTGGCAATGAAGCCCGGCGTGTCCTTGGCATGAACCACCGTCTTGCCCATAGCGACGTCGGCGAAGCGCTCGACCTTGCCTGCCACGGCCGCGTCGGTCGCAGGGCCGGTAACGATCTCCAGCAGGCGCATGTAGCGCGGCGGATTGAAGAAGTGCGTGATCAGGAAATCGCGCTTGAAGGCATCCGAGCGCCCCTCGACGAGATTGGCGAGCGGGATGGTGGAAGTGTTCGAGGACACCGCCGTGCCCTCGCGCTTGACCGCTTCCAGCTTGGCATAGAGGCCCTGCTTGATGTCGAGCCGCTCGATGACCGCCTCGATCACCCAGTCGCACTCGGCAACCTTGTCGAGATGGTCCTCGATATTGCCGGTCTCGACCAGTTTGGCCGCAGCCTGCGACATGAAGGGCGCCGGCTCGGTCTTGAGCATGCGCGCCACCGCGCCTTCGGCAATGGCGTTGCGGTTCTCGCCTTCCCGGGGAACGATGTCGAGCAGGACAACCGGTACCCCGGCATTGGCGACCTGGGCGGCGATCCCGGCACCCATGGTACCGGCACCGATCACGCAGACTTTCCGGATGCTATCGCTCATTCTGCCGACTCCAGGATCGTGGCGATGCCCTGTCCGCCGCCGATGCACTGGGTGGCCAGCGCATACTTGCCGCCTTCGCGCTTCAGCAGTGCCGCGGCCTTGCCGACGATGCGCGCACCGGTCGCACCGAGCGGGTGCCCGATGGCAATGGCGCCGCCGTCGATGTTGGTCTTCGCGGCATCCAGACCGAGGTCGGTCATGCAGGCAATGGCCTGCGAGGCGAAAGCCTCGTTAAGCTCCACCACGTCGAGGTCTGCCGCAGTAATGCCTGCGCGCTCCATCGCCTTCCTGCTGGAAAGGATCGGGCCGAGCCCCATGGTTTCGGGCGCACAGCCGGAGATCGCCACCGACCTGATGCGGGCAAGGATCGGCAGCCCGTGCTTGCGGGCATAGTCCTCGGTGCAGACCAGCACCGCGCTGGCGCCGTCGGTCAGCGGCGAAGAGGTACCGGCGGTAACCGAACCCTTGGCATCGAAGGCAGGCTTGAGACCGGCGAGGTCTTCGGCCGTGGTGCCGGGACGGATCGTGCCGTCTTCGCTCACGGTACCGCCCCTGGTTGCAATCGGCACGATCTCGTCGGTGAACTTGCCGGCCTCGCGTGCGGCGGCGGCACGCTTCTGGCTCTCGACGGCCAGGGCGTCCTGCGCCTCACGGCCGATCCGGTACTTCGCGGCGACGTTTTCGGCCGTCTCGCCCATCGACATGTAGGCGGCGCTCTTTTCGGCAAGGGCGCGGTTGGGCATCGGGTTGAAGCCCATCATCGGCACCCGGCTCATCGATTCGACGCCGGCGCAGATGAAGACTTCCCCCGCACCCACGGCAATCTGGCCCATGGCGATGTGAATCGCGCTCATCGACGAGCCGCAGAAACGGTTCACCGTCATCCCGCCCACCGAGATCGGCAGGTCGGCCAGCAGGCCGATCAGGCGCGCCACGTTCAGGCCCTGCTCGCCCTCGGGGAAAGCGCAGCCGACGATCAGATCCTCGACGTCGGACGGTTCGACCCCGGTCTTCTCGATCAGGCCGCGAATCACCTGGGCGGCAAGGTCGTCTGGCCGGACCCGGGCAAGCGCGCCCTTGTTGGCCAGGTGAAACGGGGAACGGGCGAAACCCGCAATCACGACGCTTTGCATGCATTCTCTCCATGAGCGGACGGGCCTGAGAATCCGGACCGTTCGAAACATCTTCCCTTAAGGTGCGATTCTTTCCCTATACGTCAAGCAAATTTTCGGTTATCTCGAGTCCATACCCGGTCCCGGATCGGAGACGTCTGCCAGCAAGCGACGCGAAACCGGGCCTTGGGGAGAGAGATGGAAAGGTCGCACATGAGACTCACGAAACATGCAACAGTGGCATTTGTTGCCGCCATTGTTGCTGCTCCGGTCACGGCATCGGCCGCTGCGCCGGAATCGGTCCTTGGAATGTGGCGCACGCCTTCGAAGCACGGCGTCGTCGAAATCGTCCGCTGCGGAACCTCGATCTGCGGAAAGCTTCTGGAATCCGACAACATCCGCAGCAATCCGGATATGCGGGACGAAAACAACAAGGACGAAGGCAAGCGCAACCGCCGCCTCAAGGGCCTGCAGATCCTCGGCGGATTCGATCGCGACTCGGCCAAGTGGACCGGCGGCACGATCTACAATCCGGAAGACGGCGGCACCTACAAGGCGACGATCACCCCCGCCGGCGCCGACACCCTCAAGCTCAAGGGCTGCATCGTCTGGCCCTTGTGCAAGACCCAGACCTGGACGCGGATCAACTGATGCGTTCGGGCGTTACCAGACACCACAAGAAATTGAATTCGGGAGAGATTCGAATGAAGTTGACGTCCGGCCGCGTGCTCCTTTCCAGCGCGGCATCCTTCTTTGCCATGGCCGTCGCAGGATCGGCCCACGCCCAGGCATTCTACCTTCAGGAGCAGTCCGTGCGCGGACAGGGCCGTGCCTTCTCGGGCGAGGCTGCGGACACCGGCGTCGATTCGCTATGGTGGAACCCTGCCTCGATCGCCGGAATGGAAGGCGGTGAGGCCGCCGTGCACGCCAGCGCCATCCTTCCCCGCGGCAAGGTATCCGACAACGGCACCGTGATCGTCCGCCCGGGCTCAGCGCCCGCCTCGGTCGGCGGCGACCCGGTCGAGAAGAACCCGATCGAAAATGGCGTGCTGCCTTCCGGCGCGATCGCCTACGGTTTCGGCAAGGTCGCGGTCGGCCTGGCCGTCAGCGCTCCCTACAACTTCACGACCGATTACGCCGAAGACAGCTGGGCCCGCTACACCGCGGACAAGACCAAGCTGCGCACCTTCGACATCCAGCCGACGCTGGCTGTTGCCGTGACGCCCGAACTGCGCCTGGGTGCCGCGCTCAACATCGAACATGCCGACGCTACCCTGGGCAATTACCTGCCCAATCTTTCCGCCCTGCTGCCCGACGGGCACCAGACCCTGTCCGGCAAGGGCTGGGATATGGGCTGGTCGGTCGGCGCCCAGTATCACACCGGTCCGCTCTCGCTCGGCGTCTCGTACAAGTCGAGCATCAAGCACAAGCTCAAGGGCACAGTCCTGACCGAGGGCCTGCTTGGCCCGCTTGCCGGCCAGAACGGCGAGATCGCCACGCACGCCACGTTCAGCACGCCGTGGCAGGCGATCGGCAGCATCCGCTACAAGGCGACCGAACGGCTGACGCTCAACGCGCAGGTCGTGCGCTACGGCTGGAGCAAGTTCGACACCATCGATCTCGGCGCGCCGATCAACGCCTCGATCCCCGAGGACTACAAGAACAGCTGGAGCTATGCCGCGGGCGTCGACTACCTGGTCAATCCCGACTGGACCGTGCGCGCCGGCGTCCAGTACGGCGGAACCCCCACGCGCGACGGCGAACGTGACGCCCGCGTGCCGGACAGCAACCGCTGGAACTTCTCGGCCGGCACCAGCTACGCCGTCAGCAAGGCTTTCACCGTCGATGCCGCCGCTTCGTACATCTCGTTCAAGGATGCCACGATCGACCGCACGACCGCTGCTTACGCAGGCACGGCAGCACAGACCCCGATCCTGGTGAACGGCACACTCACGGACGCATCCGCGCTCGTCTTTTCCCTCGGCGCGCGGGTGAAGTTCTGATGAGCGCCGCGGAGACGATCGGCGGGGCCCCTTCGGGGCAACAGACTCGCCCGGCGCACCCCTCCTCCTCCCAGCTGCCGGAAGAGATGCCGCCGATCGCTCCGCGGTTGCTTACCGACCTGCTCGACCATGCAGTCGAGCATCATGGCGAGTGGCCCGCCATAGATTTCATGGGACGCAAATGGACTTATGCCGAAGTCGGCGATCTGGCGCGCAAGGCCGCGCGCGGCTTGCAGGATCTCGGCGTCCAGCCGGGCACGCGGGTCGGCCTGTGCCTGCCCAACACGCCCTACTATGTGATCTGTTACTTCGCGATCCTGCGCATCGGCGCGGTCGTCGTGAACTTCAACCCGCTCTACACCGAGCGGGAGATGGAGCACCTCATCGAGGATTCGGGCGCCAGCGTCCTGATCGCCTCGGACCTTGCCCTGTCACTGCCCAAGGTCGCCCCGCTGGTGGGCAAGGGCAGCCTGTCACGCGTGATCGTGTGCCCCTTCGCCGACGCCCTGCCCCCATTCAAGCGCCGCGCCTTTCAGTTGCTCAAGCGCAAAGACATCGCGCATGAGCCGCACGACCTGCGCTTCGTACGCTTTGCCGACCTGATCGCCCGCGATGCCGCCCCCGATCCGGTCAAGCGCGATCCCGGCGACCTGGCCGTCCTGCAATATACCGGCGGCACCACCGGCGTGCCCAAGGGCGCGATGCTCAGCCACGCGAACCTGGCCGCCAACAGCGCCCAGATGATCGCCCATGTCGGCCACATGCCCGACGAACAGGAGCGCACGCTGGGCGTCCTGCCGCTGTTCCACGTCTTCGCGCTGACCACGGTGCTCAACTACTCGGTCGATACCGCGGCGGAAATGATCCTGCTGCCGCGCTTCGAGATGAAGTCGTTCCTCGCCACCGCACGGCGCACCAGGCCGACCCAGTTCTTCGGCGTGCCCACGCTCTATACCGCGCTCAATCACGTCAACCTGCACGGCGAGTTCGACAGCGTGCGCGTCTGCATTTCGGGCGGCGCCCCCCTCCCGCTCGAAGTGCGCCAGCGCTTCGAAGAGCGCACCGGCGTCAGGGTCGTGGAAGGCTACGGCCTGTCCGAAGCCTCCCCGATCATCGCCTGCAATCCGCTTGAGGGCGTGATCAAGGAAAACTCCTGCGGGCCGGCCTTCCCGGGCACGGCGCTGGAGATCCGCGATCCCGACAACCTCCACAAGGTGCTCGGCACCGGCGAGAAGGGCGAAGTCTGCGCGCGCGGCCCCCAGGTAATGAAAGGCTACTGGAACCGCCCGGAGGAATCGGAAAAGACCTTTATCTACGGGGCCCTGCGGACGGGAGACATTGGCTATCTCGATGCGGACGGCTATCTCTTCCTCGTCGACAGGATCAAGGACCTGATCCTGTGTGGGGGTTACAACGTCTATCCACGCGTGATCGAGGATGCCATCTATGAGCATCCGATGGTCGCGGAAGCGATCGTCATCGGTATTCCCGATGCCTATCGCGGACAGGCCCCCAAGGCGTTCGTTGCATTACGCGAGGGGGATATCTTGAGCGAAGAAGAATTGCTGGAATTTCTGAAGCCGCGGCTGAACAAGATCGAAATGCCATCGGCGATCGAATTCCGGGACTCACTGCCCAAGACCCTGGTCGGCAAGCTTTCCAAGAAGGAACTCGTGGCCGAAGAAGCCGCGAAGCGCGCACCATGACCGAAAGCGGGGCAAGCGAAAGGGCGGACGAACAGCTTCCCGACATGCTGGGCATTCACGAGGCGGCACAGCATCTCGACGTGACGATGCGCACCTTGCGCTTCTATGAGGACAAGGGCCTGATCGCGCCGCAGCGCGTAGGCACGACGCGCATCTACGGCAAGCGCGAGATCGGGCGCATGCAACTGATCCTGCGCGGCAAGCGACTGGGCTTCAGCATCCGCGAGATCAAGGAGTTCCTCGATCTCTACGACGTCGATCCGGAGCACGTCGAGCAGGTGCGCAAGCTGCTCGTCAAGGTGAGCGAACGGATTTCCGAACTGCGCCGCCAGAAACGCGCGATCGAACAGACACTCGCCGAACTGCGACTCATCGAACAGCAGTCGAAGGACTGGCTGGATGGCGCGAACGGTACGGCCCAGCCGAAGTCGAAAGGTAACGATGACTGATCCCCGGGCCCTTGCCGTCGAGGAACTGCGCGAACTGCTGCTCGTCGAAGAGATCGACACGGACCTGTTCCGCGGTGCGGCAGCGCCCGAAAGTCCCGGTCGCGTGTTCGGCGGACAGGTGATTGCGCAGGCGCTGGCCGCGGCGGCGAAGGAACTGCGCGAAGGCCATCACGCCCATTCGCTCCACGCCTACTTCATGCGCCCCGGCGACACGCAGCGACCGATCATCTACCGCGTCCTGCGCGACTTCGACGGCGGGACTTTCGCCAATCGCCGCGTCGTCGCCATGCAGGGCGGCAGGCCCATCCTCAATCTTGCAGCCTCGTTCCAGCGCCCCGAAGACGGCTATTCCCATGCCGCGCCGATGCCCGAAGTCCTCGCCCCGGATCGGTGCCCGGACATGCAGGACGTGCTGCGCAAGAAGGGCGCGCCCCTGCCCAAGCACCTGCAGGACCGTCTGGCCGCGTTCGAGATCCGGCCCGGGCCGCCCAGCTCCGACGTCGTCGACGGCGTCGGCCTGCCGAAGCAATACCTGTGGTTTCGCCTTGCCAGCCCGATCGGCGGAGACCCCGCGGTACATCGCATCGTCCTGGCCTATGCCAGCGATTTCGCCCTGCTGACGACGGCAGTCCTGCCGCAGGACATCAAGTTCTTCTCGCCGCAGTTGCAGGCCGCCAGCCTCGATCATGCAGTGTGGTTCCACCGCACGCCTCCGGTCGATGACTGGCTGCTTTATTGCATGGACAGCCCTTGGTCCGGCCACGCCCGCGGCTTCGCGCGGGGAACCGTTTACGATCGCGCCGGAACCATGGTTGCCAGCGTCGCTCAGGAGGGATTGTGTCGCCGGCGCGAGCCACCGGGCAAGGCTTGATTACTGCGCCCATCTCTCTAGTCACGGAACGATGCAAGAGACCAGCAAGCCGGTAGAGGATGTCTTTGCGGGGATGATCCACGTCCCCGGCGGAACTTTCACGATGGGATCGGAGAACTTCTATCCCGAGGAAATGCCGCTGCGCCGGGTGAAGGTCGATCCGTTCTGGATCGACGAAACGCCCGTGACCAACCGCGAATTCGCCGACTTCGTCGAAGCGACCGGTTATGTCACCGTGGCCGAGATCGCCCCTGACCCGAAGGACTATCCGGGCATGTTGCCGGGCATGGACAAGGCGGGATCGCTGGTCTTCCACAAGACCGCGACGCCGGTCGACACCGGCAACCCGGCGAACTGGTGGTCGTTCGTCTTCGGTGCCTGCTGGCGCCACCCGCTCGGCCCCGACAGCAACCTCGACGATCTCTGGGATCACCCGGCGGTGCATATCGCCTTCGCCGATGCAGAGGCTTATGCGAAGTGGGCGGGCAAGGAACTGCCGACGGAGGCCGAGTTCGAATTCGCCGCGCGCGGCGGCCTCGAAGGCAGGGACTATGCCTGGGGCGATGAACTGGCGCCCGACGGGGCGATGATGGCGAATTACTGGCAGGGCCTGTTTCCCTTCGCCAACCAGTGCCTTGACGGGTGGGAGCGGACCTCTCCGGTCAAGAGCTTCCCGGCCAACGGCTACGGCCTCTACGACATGATCGGCAATACCTGGGAATGGACCACCGACTGGTGGTCCGAACGGCCGCAGACCGTGACCAAGAAGAAGCCGGGTGCCTGCTGCGTGCTGGAAAATCCGCGCGGCGGCAAGCTCAGGGACAGCTTCGATCCGGGCGAGCCGAATGTCAGGATCGGTCGCAAGGTCATCAAGGGCGGCTCGCACCTGTGCGCCGCCAACTACTGCCAGCGCTACCGGCCTGCCGCGCGCCACCCGGAAATGATCGACAGCGCCACGACGCATATCGGTTTCCGTTGCGTGGTGCGCGACAAGACCTGATCCGTCAGCGTCCCGGGTGAGCACGCACCCGGGTTCGCCAACCCATCCAGCGCGACAGCGGCGGCGCAATCCGCTTGAGCGCCCATTCGACGGCGACGGCCAGCGCCAGCGAGGCGCCGAACAGTGGCATGGCCAGCGCCAGCAGCACGACGAGACCGACGAGCGCCCAGCTGTGCCGGACCGGCGCAAGCCACGACGGCGCGCCGAGCATGTCGGCAGGCCGACGACGCCACCACAGCACCATGCCGGAAATCGACAGGGCGACCAGTCCCAGCAGCACCGCCAGGTTCAGCAACTGGTTGGCAAGGCCCCAAAAGGCCCCTTCGTGGATCGCCACCCCATAGCCGACGGTCCGGTCGATCCAGTGCCGGTCGGAAAAGCGCTCGATACCGATCAGCGTGCCATTGCCCGCAATCTCGGCGCTGTCGCGCTGCGGCCGGTCGGCGGCCTGGCTGCGCACCGTCCACGCCGCACCCGGCGCAGTGGGCGGACTGACTTCGACAGGCGCCGCAAAGTCCAAGGTTCCCGCTCGCCTGACGACCGCATCCAGAACAGGGCGCGGCATGGGCATGGCTTGCCCCATTGCCATGCCATGGTGCCTCGCGTGTTCGGCCATCGTCGCACGCATGGCGGCATCGGCGGCGGCCCGTTCGCGCGCATCGGCGGCAGACCCGGCCGACCAGTCCTGCTTGCCCGCAGCCGTTCCGGTTACCGAGCGGACCTGCCGCAGATAGTCTCCCCAGGCATTGGCCCAGGGCAGACCCGAGGCGATCAGGAACAGCGCGCCGAACGAGATCCACAGCCCGGTCACGGCATGGAGATCGCGCCAGAACACGCCCCTGCCCCTGCGCAGGCGAGGCCACAGCACGCCGCCCAGCCGCCCGCCGGTCTGTCGCGGCCACCACAGGAACAGCCCGGTCAAAAGCATGATCACGGTCCAGCAGGCCGCGGTCTCGACCAGCGCAGAGCCGCGATCCCCTGCCAGCAGTTCGCCGTGAAGGCGGAAGACGACGCGCATCAGCCGGTCCTGCTCGGCAACCTTGTGGAGTACCCTGCCCGTCTGCGGATGGACCCAGACCCGCGTTTCCTGCGCGTCCTTGCCGACAAGGATCTGCACCGCATCGCCAGCGGCCTCGGGCAGCACGTACTTGTGCAGGACCGAGCCCGGCACCGCCGCAACCGCATTCGCAGCCACGGCCCCGGGCGCGAGCATCGGTGCATCGCTGCTCGCGACCTGGCGATAGGGCGCATAGAGTGCGGCCTCGATCTGCGGCTTGAACAGGTAGATGCCACCAGTCACCGAAAGCCAGACGACAAACGGCACGCAGAACAGGCCGGCGTAGAAATGCCAGCGCCACACGGCACGATACCAGCGCTCGCGGCGCCTTTGCTGCGGCCCACTCACAGCGACCAACCCGCTTCGATCAGGAAGCTGCGCTGCGGATAGGGGTGATAGACCCAGGCCAGGTCATTGGTGATGTTGTCGGCCCCCGCGCTGAACCGCAGCCGCTCGGTCGCATGCCAGTTTATCCTCGCGTCCAGCGCGAAAAGTTCGGAAGTATAGCCGTAGGTATCGCCGCGTTGCTCGCCCAGCAGGTCGGTGTTGGGCCTGCTGGCATAGCGCATGCCAAGCGAGATCATCACCGGTTCGGCAATCCGGTAGCGCAAGTTCGCATTGACCCGCCAGCGCGGGATGCGCGGGAACTGCACGCCCTCGGCCGCCGGGGCAGCGGCATTGCGCACGGTAATCGAATCGATCCAGGCCAGGTTGGCATCGATGTCGAGCCCTGCAACCGCCACATCGTGCGCCTCGGCGATCAGTTCGAAACCGTACTGGCGGGTAACGTCGATATTCTTGAAGCTCGATGTGGTGACGCCGTTCCGGTTGAAGCCGGTGAAGGCAAAGATGGTGTTACTCACCCGCTGCCAGAAGGCTGAACCGGTCAGTTTCACCCGCCCGAAATCATGCGCGAGCAGGAGATTCGCATCGCTCGACCGTTCGGGCTTCAGCCCGGGATCGAAGCTGTCCTCGTTGAAGCTGCCATCCCCATCGAGACTGCCCTGGAACAGTTCGCCGACGGTGGGAAAGCGCGTGGCCCTGGCCAGGCTCAGCTGCAGCGTCGTTTGCGGGTCGATGGTCCATTCCAGCGCGGCCTTGGGCTGGAGCCCTGTCGCGTGGCGGCTGTCGTAACGCCCGGTGACCTGCTCGCCCGCAAGGGCCCCGGTGCCAATCCGCGAAAGTCCGCCATCATAGGCGCGCCAGTCCTCGAACCGCGTCCCGAAGGTCAGCGTGACCGGTTCGAATGGCACGCGCAGTTCCGCCCAGCCGGCCAGCGTCCGCGTCGTGCCGAAAGTGCGGGTCGAGAACGCCCTGTCCACATCGGTGCGCCAATGCGTGAGCGCATGGTTGGTAGCATCGGTGCGGTAGATGTTCGCGCTGGCCCCGCTGGCCAGCGTCGCAATGCCAAGATCGGCGTCCAGCGAAAGGTCGCCGGTCCACCAGTACGTCGGTCCCTGCCGCGCGAGCGTTCCGGGACCATTGGCCGCGCCGGTAGCATAGCCGCTGGATGTGAAGCTGTCCGAGCGCAGGATCTGGTAGGTCGAGACAGTGCCCCCCAGCGTGACCGCGTCCGAAAGCGGTGCGGCCAGCTTGAGCCCGGCCAGCAGTTCGTCGCGCACACTGCGCGACCACTTCGCCCCGCTCGCCTGATACGTCTTTCCCGCCAGCGAGACCGCCCCTTCGCAAACCCTGTTGCCCGCGGCATCGCGCAAGTAGCAGTCGGGTGCGGTCTGGCTGTCGAGGTTGTGCCAGTAGGCGAGCAGCAATTCGCCGGTCACCCCCGAAGCGCCGTCGTAACCGACGCGCAGCTTGGCCTGATCCTGCGTGATCGCCGCAGGGCTCTGCGCTGCGAAGATCGGTTTTGCAGGCGAACCCGGCGCAAAGGCCTGCCCCTGCCGCGGATCGATGACGGCACCGGTCACTTCGGTCGCAGGTTCAGTACTGCGCGATGCCGAGAGGCCGTAGAACATCTGCGGCTGGCCGTCGTTGCGGAAATGGCGGCCGGACACGCGCACCGACCAGGGTCCGTCCTCCTGACGGAAGCCGAAGCCGGCTTCGGCCGAATAGCCCCGATAAGTATCGTGCGTACCGAACTGGTCATAGCCCTGGGCCAGTCCCTGCACCGTGGCGAAGGCTTCCGTCTGCTTTGGCGAGCGGGTCGTGATGCTGACGAGTCCCCCCATCGAATTGCCCGCATAGCGCGCCGAGTAAGGACCATAGACGATGTCGAACTGCGCGACCTCGCCCGGACCGACCACGCCCCACTTGGGTGCGAAGGCAAAGGAGTTGCCGAGGAAGTTCGACACCGTGAAGCCGTCGACCATCACCAGCGTACGCGCGCTTTGGGTCGAATGGGTGCCCCGGAAGCCCGGCACGCCGTTTGAATCGCCGGCAAAGCGTTTGCGCACGAAGAAATCGGGCGCGTATTTCATCAGGTCCTCGACGTTCTGGGCGTTGATCCCGGCGAACTGTTCCTCGCCAAGGCTGACCGAAAGTCCGCGCGGTTCGATCGAGATGGCCGATACGTGCTGGCCGACGACCAGGATGGTGTTGCCGTGCTCCGCTTCCTCCCCGGCGTGAACGGCAAGGGGAAACAGGGCAAGCGGGGCCGCGCAAAGCGCAAGCATGGTCTTTGTCATGAAAAGAATCACCTGAACGGCACGCGTCGCGGCGCCTCCCGGGCGCGCAGGGCGTGCGGATCTTTATTCCTGAGCCGCAAGCCGTTCGAAGGAGCCACTGCGGCGCGAATCACGGATCAGGCGATGCGGGGTGGCCCCTGGCTGGGCGGGCGTATCTGCGCATCGATCGGGCGCAGGTCGAGCGGACGGCGCAGGATCGCGGCGACGAAGACGAAGAGCAGCGCGGCCAGCGCCAGCAGCGGCGGCGCCGATCCCAGTGCCGCCGCCCCCAGCGGCGCAAAGGCGCAAGGGTGGTCGGCAGACTTCGGCGCGTCGTCCTGCGAGCCCTTGCCCGGAATGTGGATCTTGACGGTCGTCCCGGCCGGTGCAGTGCCGGAGCACAGCGCGACGACAAGCTCGCTTCCGACCGGCGCGGGCATGTAGCCGACCGGCACGACTATCTTCAGGCAAAGCGCCACCGCCAACAGCAGCGCCGCGATCCCCGGCCAGCGCCGGATGAAGTGCCTGATAGTCCCCACGAGCCCGCCCCTAGCGGCAATTCCGCCAAGCGTCACGAGTGAAACCGCCTGTCTTGTGCTGTTGCTCAGTGCGCTTGATGACGGAGCCGCTGGCAGGAGGCACCGGTACGCAAACGCCAGTTCATCGCATGCCCCACGATCAGCAGAAGGCTTCCCGTCACGGTCAGGCTGACTTCGCCGCCATGCCCCATGCCCGGCATCAGCGCGAGGGCAAGACTTGCTACCCCCGCAAGGCCAAGCAGAACCGGCCATCGAGCGCCATGACGGCGATAGCCAAGCCAGAAGGCCGCCAATGCCACCGGACCGACCATCCCCATAGCCGCGAAGTGGAACGCGGGCGACTGCACGAAGAGCCCAAGGGCACCGGGCAGCAACAGCAGCAGGACCGGCAGCGCCAGGCAATGCACCAGGCACAGGAGCGAGGCAGAGACCGCAGCACCTTCGACGATATCGGTCCGGCGCTTACCGGCCGCGCAACTTCGATTTTGTACAGACATGATACGTAACGATATTCCTACTTGAGTGACGTTATATCATTACTTATTAGGCACGCCCTCTCATCCAGAAAAGGGGCCCAACTTGAAATTTCGTGCCTTGCTGCTTTCCGCAGCTTCCCTACCCGCGATCTCAGCGCCATCCGCCCATGCCGAGGAGGCGGGTGCAGGCTCGCGAATCGTCGTTACGGCCACGGCGTTCGAACAGAAGGCCAACGAAACCGCGACACCGGTAATCGTCCTGAGAGGCGACGACCTCGTCCATCGCCGCCAGGCCACGCTTGGCGACACGCTGGCCGGACAGCCGGGCATCAATTTCGACAATTTCGGCGGCGGTGCCAGCCGCCCGGTCATCCGCGGCCAGACCGCCCCGCGCGTCCAGTCGCTCTCGGACGGTGCGAACATTCAGGATGCATCGGCCATCTCGCCCGACCATGCCGTCACCGCCGAACCGCTTCTGCTGGACGGAATCGAAGTTCTGCGCGGCCCCTCCGCCCTGCTCTATGGCGGCGGCGCGATCGGCGGCGCGATCAACCTGATCGACAGCAAGATTCCCACAACGCTCCCCGAGGGAGGTCTCTCGGGCGTTGCCGAAGGCCGCCTCGGCACAGCCGATGACGAACGCTCACTGGTTGGCGGGCTGACTGCCGGAATCGGCCCTTTCGCATTCCATGTCGAAGGCGTCCGCCGTACCTCGGACGACTACCGCGTTCCCGAGAAGTTCGGCGACCGGCATGTCGCCGGTTCGTACAACGACAACTCGACATTCAGTGTCGGCGGCTCCTGGGTCGGACCGGACGGCTATCTCGGCGTCGCCTACACCCGCCAGCGCAGCGAATACGGTCTGCCCGGCCACAGCCACGAATACGAATCATGCCATCCGCACGGCACCAGCCTGCACTGCGGCAGCCACGATGATCATGACGATGATCATGATCATGATCACGGGCACGGGCATGATGAAGTCCCTTACGTGAAGCTGAGGAGCGAGCGCTTCGACATTCGCAGCGAATATCGCAACCCCCTGCCGGGCTTCGAGAAAGTGCGTCTGCGCATGGCCTTCACCGACTACGAGCATGACGAGCTCGAGCACGGCAAAATCTCCACGACCTTCCGCAATAAGGCGCACGACATCCGCTTCGAACTGACGCACAAGCCGCTGGCCGGCCTGCGCGGTATCTTCGGTGTCCAGCATTCCAGCAGCAAGTTCAGCGCCGTCGGTGAGGAAGCCTTCCTGCCGCAAAGCGATACCGAGAACACCGCAATGTTCCTGATGGAAACGCTGCAGGCCGGAAAGGTGCGCTTCGAACTGGCCGCGCGGCAGGAATGGCAGAGCATCGAGGCCACGCTCAACCGTCGTGTCACCCACCAGCCCTTGTCTATCTCCGGCGCGGCGATCTGGAATATCGGCAGCGACTATTCGCTCTCACTCTCGCTCGCCCGCTCGCAGCGGGCGCCCAACGCGCAGGAACTCTTCGCACGCGGCGTACACCTGGCAACCAACACGTATGAACTGGGCAGCGCCACCCTGGGCACGGAAACGGCGAAGTCGATCGACGTGACCCTGCGCAAGACCGCCGGGGCGACGACCTTCACGATCGGCGCCTACCACCAGGACTTCAGTGACTACATTTTCGCCGACACGCTGGACCGCCTGGAGGACTTCCGCCTGATTCGCTACACCGCCGCCGATGCCCGCTTCACGGGGATCGACGGCGAAGTGCGCCAGCAGATCACACCGGATTTCGCGCTGTCGATCTTCGGCGACTATGTGCGCGCTAGGCTGAAGGGCGGACTGGGCAACCTGCCCCGCATTCCAGCCGGGCGGCTGGGTGCCCGGACCGATGGTCGCTGGGGGCCGCTCAGCGCGGATCTCGAGTACTATCGCGTGTTCGAGCAAGGCAAAGTGGCCTCATTCGAGACGCGCACGCCCGGCTACGACATGGTCAACGCGACTTTGGCCTACAAGTTCGCACTCGGCCCGCAGGCCAATGCCGAACTGTTCGTGCGCGGCAATAACCTGACCAATGCCCTGGCGTTCAACCACGCTTCGTTCATCAAGCAGGCAGCGCCGCTGCGCGGCCGCAACTTCGCCTTCGGCGTGCGAAGCACGTTCTGACGGGAAAGCGCCCTCGCGGGCGCCGGGCGCGGCAGGTCTCTCCAGTCCCACGGCCTTCCGCGCCCGCCGTGTCGGCATGCCTTGCCCACACGCGCGAAAGGGGATCGGTCAGTCGCCGTCTTGGTGACTGACCCCATCCTTGGCCATTGTTCAGACTGTGCCACACCAACGCCACGCGACCCGTCCTGCGCGACGCACGACCGACTGCAGACCTGCCCCAATGGGCAGTTATCTCGCTGATTTTTAAGGAGAGGAACTGGAGCGGGCGAAGGGATTCGAACCCTCGACCCCAACCTTGGCAAGGTTGTGCTCTACCCCTGAGCTACGCCCGCTCTGACGTTCAAGGCCTTCCGTTTTTGCCGGTAGGCCCGGGGTGGAGGCGCGCCACTAGCAGTGCCTTTTGGGGGTGGCAAGAGGGAAATCGAAAATTTTTTCACCGGCTATGGCGAAGCAACGCAAAACCGGCATTTCCGACGTAATGACCCTTCACAAATGCTCGCAAAGTCCCGATCTATGCAACCGCAGCACAGTTTAGGAGCAAGCACTTTGGCCAGCATGGGTCTCAACCTCGACGAACAGAAGGCAGTGGACCGTTTTCGCCAGTCCGTTGTCGAACCCTCGATGACGCAGTTGGTGATTCTCGATTTCTGGGCAGAATGGTGCGGCCCGTGCAAGGCGCTCACGCCCGTGCTGGAAAAGGTTGCTGCCGAATATGCAGACAAGGGTGTGCTGCTTGCAAAAGTGAACGTGGACGAGGAGCAGTTCATTGCTTCGCAGTTCCAGGTCCGCTCGATCCCGACTGTCTATGCCATCTTCCGCGGCCAGCCGGTCGCCGACCTGACTGGCGCTCGCACCGAAACGCAGCTCAAGGCCACGCTCGACCAGCTGCTGGAGAAGCTTCCGGTCGAAGCCGGTGGCGCCGGGCCCCAAGCCGATCTCGCGCCGCTCCTTGCCATGGGCGAGGAAGCGCTTGCCGGCGGTGACGGCGAACGCGCCGCCAGCATCTTCATGCAGATCGTGGAAATGGCCCCGGACAACACCGAGGCGCTTTCCGGCCTGATTCGCAGCTTCGTTGCCGCGGATCGCCTTGAGGAAGCCGAGCAGGTACTGGGCAGCCTGACCCCCGAACTGGCGCAGGATTCGCATGTGGAGCGCGCACGCGCAGCCCTGCAGCTGGCCAAGGACAAGCCCGACGACAGCGAACTGGCTGCCTTGCGCGCCGCCGCGGCCGAACGTCCTGACGACATGGACGCACAGCTTGCTTTCGCCAATGCCGCCTTTGCCGCCGGTGAGCGCGAAGCGGCCGCCGATACGCTGCTGGCGATGATCCAGGCAGACCGCGAATGGAACGAAGGCGCCGCGCGCGCCAAGCTGCTCCAGATCTTCGAGGCTGTCGGTCTGGAAGATCCCTGGGTCTCGGCAACACGGCGCAAGCTCTCGACGATTCTGTTCGGCTGAGGCTCCGTGACGCGCATCACCATCTTTCCCCTGCCCGGGGTGGTTCTCTATCCGGGACTGCAGCTGCCGCTGCACATCTTTGAGCCGCGCTATCGGGCGATGATAAGTGATGCGCTCGCACGCGACCGGCTGATCGGCATGATCCAGCCTCAGCGCCCCGAGGAAGGCGCTCAGCTTTTCTCGATCGGCTGCCTTGGTCGCATCGGCGATGTCGAAGCGCTCGAGGACGGGCGCTTCAACATCATTCTCGAAGGCGAATCGCGCTTCCGCATCGTCAGGGAACTCGATGTGACGACCCCGTTCCGGCAGGTCGAGGCCGAACTGATCGAAGAAAACGAAGACGAAGCCCTCGCCCCGGTCGAGCGCGCCAGCTTCGAGCGCGAAGCGCGCCGCTTTGCCGACATGCAGGGCTATGCGGTGGACTGGGACCAGGTTGCCCGGCTCGATGACGTCTCGCTGATCAACGGCGTGTCACAGATCGCCCCGTTCGACCCGGCCGCCAAGCAGGCCCTGCTGGAAGCGGACGGGCTCAACGCGCGCTGCGAACTGCTCGTGCAGCTCATGCAGTTCTTCGGTCGCCACGGCGAAGGCGACGAAGAAGGCGTAACCCTCCAGTAAATGGCTTGCCGCGGCGGCTCAGGCTGCCGCGGGGAAGCCCAGCACGGCGGTGACGCCATCGATCACGTATTGCGCCGCCAAGGCGGCCAGCAACACGCCAAGCAGGCGGGTAATCACCGCCTCCACCTTGTCGCCCAGCACCCGCATCAACGGCCCTGCCGCAGCGAGCGCGGCAAAGCTGAGCAAAAGGACGAGCAACATCGCGGCGAGCACGGCAAAGGTCTGCTCGATACCTTGAGCGCGCGCGGTCAGCAGCATGATCGTGGCTATCGATCCCGGCCCGGCGAGCATCGGCATCGCCATCGGGAAGACCGACACGTCCTCGACTTCCGGCGTCGCCATGATCTTCTCGGCCCGCTCCTCACGGCGCTGGGTGCGCTTTTCGAACACCATTTCGGTGGCGATCATGAACAGCATGATGCCGCCTGCAATGCGAAAGGCATTGAGTTCGATGTGCAGCGCACCGAGCAGCTTTTCGCCGAACAGCGCGAATATGACGAGAATGATCGCGGCGATGACGCAGGCTCGGGCCGCCATCGCGATGGCCTGCCGGCGCGTGGCATCGGCCGAGAGACCGGCATAGATCGGCGCGCACCCGGGCGGATCGATGACGACGAACAGCGATACGAAAGCCGAAAGAAACAGCTCAAGCATGGTATTCTACCTGGCGTCCTCGGCACTGACTTTCAGGGAAAGCACAGGCTTCATCTCGCCATCCTTTCGCAATGACACGGTAAGGGTTCGGGCAAAGTCGGGTTCGACGTGGTAGGCCCAGGTCAGCGTGCCGTCTTCCGACGTGCCGCTGCCGTCCATGCCTGCGGCCTTGAGCGGAGCGCGGTCGCGGCCCTCTTCCTCGGGCTTGCCGCGAGAGGCCCCCGGCCATTGGCCGCGCCCCGGGCAGTCGGCCACGGAGGCGGATAGCATGAAGGGCTTGTCGAGCGGCTTGGCCAGCGGCGCGCCCTGATCGAGCACCCAGCGGTATTCGCCCTTCTTGTCCTGCTGCCAGATCGTCGTGAAGTATCCAGTCGTGCCGCCCGGCGCCTCGTAAGCCCCGCGGGTGACGCCAAGCGAGCCATCACAGCTCATCCAGACCTCGTACGGCTCCCACTGCAGGGGCTGCGCGGGATCGGAACGCCCGCCGAGCCAGGACCTCGCAAGGATCGGCTCCGGCACGAACATGATCGCGGATTCGTCCGAGGTCTTGCGGAAGGCGGTCCACTGCCCCTTGTCGCGCGCGAGGCGATTGAAGGCGATCTCGGCAGCCACCAGCGCGCTCGGATTGGCGGTGCCGGGGCCGGGCCGGCGACGCGGCTCGGCCAGAGCCGGGGATGCAAGCACCCCGGCCAGCGCCAGCAGCGCAAGACCGAGCGCGGCAGGCTTCAAATCGCGTTCTCGTCCAGCACGATGCCGGCATTGCGATGCGCGGCAACCAGGGTGTTGCGCAGGAGAACCGCAATCGTCATCGGCCCGACGCCGCCGGGTACCGGGGTGATCGCCCCGGCAACCTGCGAAGCCGAAGCGAAGTCGACGTCGCCGACGAGCTTCGTCTTGCCTTCCTCGGCCGCGGGAACGCGATTGATGCCCACGTCGATCACCGTCGCACCGGGCTTGATCCAGTCACCCTTGACCATTTCCGGCCGTCCCACGGCCGCCACGACGATGTCGGCGCGGCGCACGACCTCGGGAAGATCCTTGGTGCGGCTGTGCGCGACCGTCACCGTGCAGCTTTCCGCCGTGAGCAGCTGCGCCATCGGCTTGCCGACGATGTTGGAACGACCGATGACCACCGCATCGAGCCCCGAGAGCGAGCCGAGCCGGTCCTTGAGCAGCATCACGCAGCCCAGCGGCGTGCAGGGCACGAAGCCGGGCAGTCCGGTTGCCAGACGGCCGACATTGACGACGTGGAATCCATCGACGTCCTTGTCCGGATTGATCGTGGCGATGACCTTCTGCTCGTTCATGTGCGAAGGCAGCGGTAGCTGGACGAGAATGCCGTCCACGGCCGGGTCGGCATTGAGCTTTTCGACCAGCGCCAACAGATCGGCCTCGCCGGTATCTGCTGCCAGCTTGTGTTCGAAGCTGTTCATGCCGCAGGCAACCGTCTGCTTGCCCTTGTTGCGCACGTAAACCTGGCTTGCCGGGTCCTCGCCGACGAGAACCACTGCAAGGCCGGCCTTGCGTCCGGCCCTGGCCTCGAACTGCGAGGCGAATTCGGCAACGCGGCCGCGCAGGCCCTCGGCAAAGGCCTTGCCGTCGATGATTGCTGCTTCGCTCATCAGCCGTAGGCCCTTGCAAGATTGCCGAGAATGATCTGGAGGATGGTGAGCCCGATAATCAGGATCATCGGCGAGAAATCGATCGCCCCGGTGCTCGGCATCAGGCGCCTGATCGGCCGCAACAGCGGTTCAAGCAGGGCATTGAGGGCCTGGTAGACCGACGCCACGAACTGGTTGTGCATGTTGACCACGTTGAAGGCGATCAGCAGGCCCAGCACGAACTGCACGATCACCACGAACACGATGATGTTCACGAGGTAATCGATGATTTGATAAAGAGTGTAGAAGAGCAAGTCCTGCTCCCTTTCTTCTGGAACTGGCGCTGCGGCTGATAGCCGAGCAGGCGCGGGGGGAGCAAGGCCGCTGTCTGCAGCGGCCCGATGCCCGCCGACGAAAGTCTATTGCGGCAGGGTTGAAGTGCGCTCGATCCGCCAGTTGAGCTGCTCCTCGCTGGCTCCCGGCACATCGTTTACCCGGCGCAGTACGATCGTACCGCGGCGCGAGGGGCGCCCATCGGCGAAGTCGACCACCATTGGCGCTTCATAATACAGCGAACCGGCCGCGCCCGAGGTATCGCCCTTGCCGACGGCGATCTTCGGTCCGGCATTGCCGCCGAACTCCGCTCCGAGCTTCTCGGGCGTCATCTGCGCATCGAGGCTCCAGGCGCGGGCCGCGTCGGCCCAGTCGCCGATGCGGATGGCATTGGTGTAGAAACGCAGCAGGCGTTCGGGATCGCGGCGCTCCTTCAGAGCCGCCATGTCGAGACCGGCGGCCAGACCGGCAGAAGCCGCCCCGGAGGCATCGGCGGAAGGCACTTCCTGAACCATGGCCCCTTCGCTTGGCTCGCCGCTGATGCTGGCGGAAGGCTCGGCCATCGGCGGCTCCCTGTCGCAGGCGGAGAGCAGCAGCACGCTCGCCGTGAGCGCGGTGGCAAAAGCGGCTTTGAGATGCATGGTTTCAGAGATGCCTTTCAGACCCTTGGTCCCCTTCGCAAAAATCCTAGCCTGCGCGGATGAGCGTGCCGGCACCTTCCTGCGTGAAAATTTCCAATAACATGGCATGCGATACCCGTCCGTCAAGGACAACGGCGGCTTCACACCCAGCTTCCACGGCATGGACGCAGGTTTCGAGCTTCGGGATCATCCCTCCCGAGATGGTGCCGTCCTTCTGCAGGCGGTCGATGTCGGCCGGGCGCAGGTCGGTCAACAGTTCGCCCTGCTTGTCGAGAACGCCGTGCACGTCAGTCAGCAGGAACAGGCGCGCCGCGCCCAGCGCCGCCGCGATCGAGCCCGCCATAGTATCGGCGTTGACGTTGTAGGTCTCGCCATTGGGGCCCGGCGCGATCGGCGCGATGACCGGAATCATGCCTGCTGCAGAAATCGATTCGATCACGCTGGTGTCGATCCTGTCGGGCTCGCCGACGAAGCCGAGATCGACCACGCGCTCGATATTGCTGTCCGGGTCCTTGCTGGTGCGCTGCACCTTTCGGGCCGTAACGAGACCGCCGTCCTTGCCGGACAGGCCCATCGCGCGACCGCCGGCCTTGGCGATCCAGCCCACGATCTCCTTGTTGATCGCACCCGAAAGGACCATTTCAGCCACTTCGGCAGTCGCCTTGTCGGTAACGCGCAGCCCGTCGACGAACTGGCTTTCCACCCCGACCTTCTTGAGCATAGCCCCGATCTGCGGGCCGCCACCGTGGACGACCACGGGATTGATGCCCACCGCCTTGAGCAGGACGACGTCTTCGGCGAAATCGTGCGCCAGTTCGGGATCGCCCATGGCATGGCCGCCATACTTCACGACGAACGTGCGACCTGCGTAACGCTGCAGGTAAGGCAGCGCGTCTACAAGCGTTTCGGCCTTGGCGAGGAGCGAGGGATCGTGGGGATTCGGCATGGGGTGCGCTTTAACGCGCCTGCGCGCGATTTGAAGCATTTTCGGCGCTTCCGTCCAGAAAACGGCCGAGTTTCACGACGATCCAGATCACGATCGGGACCACGACGGCCGAGAGCACGACCTTGGCAAGCGCCTGCCCGACCAGAATCCCGAAAATCTCACGCACGCCGTAGAACGAGATGGTGATGAAGATCATCGTGTCGACGATCTGCGAGAGCGCCGCGGCGATGAAGCCGCGCAAGCCCGCGAAGCGCCCGGTCGCGGCGCGTAGCCTGGAGAAAATCCAGATATTGAGTGTGAGCGAGACCGCATAGGCGCAGATCCCCGCCGCCATCATCCGGCCCGACTGCCCCAGGATGACCGGAAAGGCGGCCTTGGCCGGCTCGTACATACCCGGATCGGTCGGCAGTTGCAGCACGAAGAAGGTCAGCGCGATCGCCATGACCAGCGGCACCAGTCCGAAGCGCGCCAGCCGGTTCGCGATGTCCTTGCCGTAGAGTTCGGCAATGCCGCTCGACGTCGCCACCAGGGTGAGGAAGGGAAAGATGCCCGCCTCCACCGCAAGCGGCCCGATCGACACCTGCTTGGCGCCCAGCACGCCGCCCAGTGTCACCATGCCGCCATAAATCAGCGAGAAGAGCATGAGGCCCGGCGGACAGTTGCGCGATTGCGGCGAGGACGGCGTAATCATGGGCGGATGATCTAACCGCTCGTCCTCGCAATTGCACTAGCCGCCGTTACCGCAGGACATTAGGTTTGCCGGGTTTTTTGCCCTCCTACGGAGAAATGCGCCGAATGCACGTTGCCTACAGCCTGATCGGCATTGCTCTCATCGTCGCTGTCGCATTCCTCTTCTCCACAGATCGAACGGCCATCCGCCTGCGCGTGGTCGGCGCGGCCTTTGCGCTGCAGGCGGGCTTTGCCGCCCTCGTCCTTTACGTGCCCTTCGGCCGGTCGCTGCTGAATGGCGCATCGCGCGGCGTGAGCAACCTGCTCGGCTATGCCCATGCCGGGGTGGAGTTCCTGTTCGGCCCCCTCGCCCGGCCCGAGATCGGCGGCACCAGCTTTGCGATCTCGGCGCTGCCGGTCATCATCTTCTTCGCCTCGCTGATCTCGATCCTCTACTACCTGCGGATCATGCCGCTGGTGATCCGCTGGATCGGCGGCGCGCTGGAGAAAGTGACCGGGATCAGCAAGGTCGAGAGCCTGTGTGCGGCCTCCAACATCTTCGTCGGGCAGAGCGAGAGCCCACTGGTCATCCGCCCCTACATCGCCGGGCTGACGCCCTCGCAGCTGTTCTGCGTGATGACGGTGGGCCTGGCCGGTGTCGCCGGCACGATCCTGGCGGCCTACGCCAGCATGGGCATCCGCATCGACTATCTCGTGGCCGCCGCCTTCATGTCGGCGCCGGGCGGCATCTTCATGGCCAAGATGATCATGCCCGATCCGCGCAGCCTGACGCTTGCCCAAGAAGACGCCGCGCTCGAAGCCGCGGCCTGCGGCGCACAGGCAGAAGTGCCGCATGACGAGGAACGCCCCGCCAATCTCATCATGGCCGCATCGCAAGGCGCACAGACCGGCGTGAAGCTGGCGGTCGCGGTCGGCGCGATGGTCCTTGCCTTCGTTGCCCTGATCGCGCTGGCCAATGGCGTGGTCGGCTGGGCGGCTGACCTGATGGGCTACCGGGACGTCACCTTCCAGTCGCTGCTGGGCTACCTGCTCGCGCCGGTCTTCTACCTGCTCGCCACGCCCGACTGGCACGAGGCAATCCAGGCAGGCAGCCTGTTCGGCACCAAGATCGTGCTCAACGAATTCGTCGCCTTCATCGACCTTGGCAGCGCGGCGGGCCTGTCCGCGCGCACTGTCGCCGTCGTCACTTTCGCGCTGTGCGGCTTTGCCAATTTCTCCTCGATCGCGATCCAGATGGCGGTGACCGGCGGTCTTGCCCCCAACCAGCGCCCGGTGATCGCGCGCCTGGGACTGCGCGCGCTGGCGGCGGGCAGCCTGTCCAACCTGATGAGCGCGGCGCTGGCCGGCCTGTTCCTCGGTCTTGGCTGAGAAAAGGCGGGAAACCGGGCCTTCGCCGCCCTTACAACTTGCGCGAGCACCTCAAAATCAACGTCTTGCGCGTCACGGGTATTACAGGCAGCATTGCGGGCGGCCATCATGGAGGATTACCATGGATGAAATGAAGCCCACTCCGACGCCTGCAAATTCCGGCTTCGAATTCAATAATCCGACGATCATCAGCCTGCTTTATCTTGCCTCGTTCATGACCGGGGTGACGGCGATCATCGGCATCGTCCTTGCATTTGTGTGGCGCAACGAACCGAAAGCGGACTGGGAAGTTTCGCATTACCACTACCTGATCAATACGTTCTGGATCGGACTGGCGGGCTCTGTCCTGGGCTTCATGCTCATGATCGTGCTGATCGGCTTCCTGATCCTGCCCGCCGTGGCCGTACTGGTGATCGTGCGCAGCGTGATGAGCCTTCTCAACGCGCAGAAACACGCGCCGATGCCCAATCCCTCGACGTGGCTGGCCTGATCCGGATCGACTGAAGAAAAAGGAGCGTCGCGACCAAGCCGTGACGCTCCGTCATGACGCTCCATTGCACTCCTGCGACAAGCGTTTCGCAGGGAGTGGCAGCGCCGCCCGGACGGGGATTCGCGCTGTCCGGGCGGCGCCTGGCCGGCTCTGGCGCCGGCTTTCACAGGCGCGTCCTCCGGCACGAGTCGCAGGAACTGGCTTGCCTTTTCCTGCCGAATTCGGCTGCACCCTTGTTCCGACGTTTCAACGCCCGGTACAATCCCAAGGTTGCAGGAATAGGGCACCAACGGCCCGGTAATTGCGACCCGTGTCTTTCATGTCACAGGCAGCGTGGCGATTTTGCACTGCAGCATGGCAGGCGCATGAGACAGCCGCGCTCGTCGCTGCCCCACCCACGAGATTTGGCGGCCCACCGACTTGTCGCAGCGGGCCGGCCTTGCCGGATTACTCCGCCGCTTGCGTACCACCGAACATGTCGGGTTCGCTGCCGTCGTCGAGTTCGTCGACGTCGTTGGCCTTGGCCTTGCGGCGCTGGTCGAAGTTCGTCCAGACATCGTTCCAGTTGCCCCGGGTCGCGCCCTTCGAATACTCGGTGGCGCGGGTTTCAAAGAAGTTGGCGTGCTCGACGCCGTTGAGCAGCGGCTGCAGCCAGGGCAGCGGGTGCTCGTCGATCAGGTAGATCGGCTTGAGGCCAAGCTGGCCGAGACGCCAGTCAGCGATGTAGCGGATGTACTTCTTGATGTCCTTGGCAGTCATGCCCGGAACCGGACCCAGTTCGAAGGCCAGGTCGATGAAGTTGTCTTCCAGCCGCACGGTGGTCTGGCACTGGTCGGCGATGTCTTCCTTCACCGCCTTGGTCAGACAGTCGCGCTCCTTGGTGAAGGCGTGGAACAGGCGGGTGATGCCCTCGCAGTGCAGCGATTCGTCGCGCACCGACCACGAGACGATCTGCCCCATGCCCTTCATCTTGTTGAAGCGCGGGAAGTTCATCAGCATCGCGAAGCTGGCGAAGAGCTGCACGCCTTCGGTAAAACCGCCGAACATGGCGAGCGTGCGGGCGATGTCCTCATCGCTGTCGACGCCGAAGCGCTGCAGGTAGTCGTGCTTGTCCTTGAGCTCGGCATATTCGAGGAACATGCCGTACTCGCTCTCGGGCATGCCGATGGTGTCGAGCAGGTGCGAATAGGCCGCGATGTGCACCGTCTCCATGTTGGAGAAGGCGGTGAGCATCATCTTGATCTCGGTCGGCTTGAACACCCGCGCGTACTTGTCGTGGTAGCAGTCCTGCACCTCGACGTCGGCCTGGGTGAAGAAGCGGAAGATCTGCGTGAGCAGGTTACGCTCATGCTCCGACAGCTTCTGCGCCCAGTCCCGGCAGTCCTCGCCCAACGGCACTTCCTCGGGCAGCCAGTGCACCTGCTGCTGGAGCTTCCAGTAGTCGTAAGCCCAGGGATATTCGAAGGGCTTGTAGGTCTTGCGGGCTTCGAGAAGGGGCATGGGCGACTCACTCCGGGCATCGATTGATCATTGGCCCGGTCGATTCGGCCAGCCGGATCGGCGGCTCAGCAGGACTTTCCGGGTCGAAAACGCTTTCGCCCGCAGTGACATGACCCGAGCGAAGGACGGCACGATAACCAAAATCGTCCGCTATTGCAGATGGGTACATCGACATATTCACAGCGAAGTTTTCGTACATCTAGCGGCATGACGAATATGGGGACGCTAGCCCTAGTATTCCAGAGCCGATCCACCCCGCCCATGTGCGACGCGACTCGTGCTCGCTCCTCGGCTTTGCCCTTTGCGCGGCGCGCGGATGCACGGGCAGGAACCCCGAAGGCTCCCCGAACATTATCATGGTATAGCGGAGCCGGCTTTTCTGCCGCTACCCATCAGGAGAAATCCCGTGACACAGCCAAGACCTGAGGAAACCGCCTGGACGACGGTCGTGGGGACGATCCGCAAGGGCATGCGGGTAATCAATCCCGACGGCTCCTGCATCGGTATCGTGTCCGGCATGAAGGGAGAGGAGATCTTCCTCGAAGGGACATCGGACGATCGGGCGCAGGACTTCATCGTCATCACCCAGGTCGACGGCGTCGACGAGACGAGCGTCCTCCTGTCCGGGCGCGGGGATGCCACCTTCGGCCTTGGCAGCACCCCCTGAGCCTCACTTCCAGAACCAGCGCGGATTGAGCGAGCGGCTCTTCCGGTTGCGCCACATCTGCACGTAGAGCCACAGGCCCGAGATCGAGAAGAAGATCAGGGTCAGGCCGGAGAGCACCGAAATCAGCGTGCCGATCGGGCCGAAGCTTTCACCCGAGTGGAGGTGATGGAACAGGCCGGTCAGCGAACGGATCCCGCCGGCATCGCCGCGTGGCGGCATGCACCGCCAGCCTTCGGGGCATTCGAAGCCCACCGGCGGCGTGGCCGCAGCCTGCGCCGCGGCATCGGACGCGCCGCTCGGCCAGAGCACGGCAACCTGGCTCAGGACCCCGGTGACGGCGATCCAGAGCATGAAGACGCCAAAGAAAACGGAAAGCCATCGGTGCCATTTGCGCATTGTCGTATCTGTTCCTGAAACTGGTGTTGGGAGAGGAATTGTCGGACGGGATCCCATCGCATTCGGCCCGTCGATCTCAAGCCACAAATTGTCGCAAATGGTAAAAGTTGCACACTTCGCCGACATGTTCCGGCAATGCCGTTTCCCGTCGTGCACCTGCGACACGATTACTTGCATTGCGGGATCATAACTGACTGACGCAGGTCGGGAATTCGCCCCCACTGCACCGCGAACAGCGCCGATTTCTGCGCCGTTTCGGCATCGAAGCCGCAAAAGACGGCGGGGAAAACTCCACCACCGGCCGCCACTGCAGGCTATCGGCCACAGTCAAACGGCACTAAAGGACCTGTCAAAATCCCATGAAAATCGGGCGTCGCGTGCAAAAGTGGGTATCTGGAAGAAATTCGAACGATTTTTCAGGTGGTTGATCTTGCCGGTCATCCTCGACAGGGCCACGCGCCCTGGCGCGGCGCCGATCAATGCCGACCTGCTGCCCGTACCCGGCGGCGAGACGCGTTTCCTTTTCCTGCACGGCAAGGGTGAATTCCGCCACGAGATCGTGCGCACATCGCACTATCAGCCGGAACTGAAGGCGATCGCCGGCAATGGCGATGCCCTGCGCCGCAAACACGAATGCATTGCCACGCTCGACCTTGACGAGGATCACACGAACAGCCGGGGCGACGTCACGGTCACGATCGATGAAGTTGTAATTGGCTATTGCCCGCGCACCCTGACCACGCAGTTTCGCGAATGGCTCAAGCGCTGGCACCTCTCGCACGCGATGGTGAAGTGCAGCGCGGTGATCGTGACGGTCGTCGACCGCAGCGGCGGCAACGGGCCCAACTACCGGGTGAAGATCGACATCGAACTGCCGTTCCGCATGACCGTGGAGTAATCCGTGGCGGCGGGATGCACTGCCTGAACAGACCGCACCCACCTTTGCCAAAGCCCAAACGAAAACGGCCCCCGGATTTCCGGAGGCCGCTTCCGCTGGGTGTCCGTGTCGGGGGCGCTGATGAACGCCCCTGACAATCCCCTTACTGGCAGGCGAGGCACTCGTCGTAGTCGGTCGTCTCGCCGATCTCGAACTTGGGTGCCTCCTTGGTGTTGTCCGCTTCCACGCCGCCGGCGAAACCGGCACGCTGCACCGACTTCGAGCGCAGGTAGTAGAGCGACTTGATGCCCCTTTCCCACGCCTGGAAGTGCAGCATCATCAGGTCCCACTTGTCGACGTCGGCCGGGATGAACAGGTTCAGCGACTGGGCCTGGTCGATATAGGGCGTGCGGTCGGCCGCGAATTCGAGCAGCCAACGCTGGTCGATCTCGAAGCTGGTCTTGTAGATCGCCTTTTCCTCCGGCGAGAGGAAGTCGAGCTGCTGGACCGAACCGCCATGCTCGAGGATCGAGTTCCACACGTTGGCGGAGTCCTTCGACTTCGAGGCCAGCAGCTTCTGCAAGTAGGGGTTCTTCACCACGAAGGAGCCCGAGAGCGTCTTGTGGGTGTAGATGTTGGCCGGGATCGGCTCGATACAGGCCGAAGTGCCGCCGCAGATGATCGAGATCGACGCGGTCGGCGCGATCGCCATCTTGCAGCTGAAACGTTCCATCACGCCCTGGTCGGCCGCGTCCGGGCACGGACCGCGTTCCTTGGCGAGCATCATCGAAGCCTCGTTGGCCTTCTGGTTGATGTACTGGAACATCTGCAGGTTGAGCGCCTTGGCCATCGCACTTTCGAAGGCGATGCCTTTCTGCTGCAGGAACGAGTGGAAACCCATCACGCCCATGCCGACCGAACGTTCGCGCATGGCCGAGTACTTCGCGCGGGCCATCTCGTCCGGCGCGCGATCGATGTAGTCCTGCAGCACGTTGTCGAGGAAGCGCAGGACGTCTTCGACGAAGCGCTTTTCGCCCTTCCACTGGTCCCAGGTTTCCAGGTTGAGCGAGGACAGGCAGCACACCGCCGTACGGTCGTTGCCGAGGTGGTCGCGGCCCGTGGGCAGGGTGATTTCCGAGCAGAGGTTCGAGGTCGAGACCTTCAGGCCGAGATCGCGGTGATGCTTGGGCATCATGCGGTTCACGGTGTCGGAGAAGACGATGTAGGGCTCACCGGTGGCAAGGCGGGTCTCGACCAGCTTCTGGAACAGCGAGCGGGCATTGACCGAACCGCGCACCGAACCGTCGCGCGGGCTCTTGAGCTCGAATTCGCGACCGTCGCGCACGGCTTCCATGAACTCGTCGGTGAGCAGCACGCCGTGGTGCAGGTTGAGCGCCTTGCGGTTGAAGTCGCCCGAAGGCTTGCGTATCTCGAGGAACTCCTCGATCTCGGGGTGCGAGACATCGATGTAGCAAGCGGCCGAACCGCGGCGCAGCGAGCCCTGCGAGATCGCGAGGGTCAGCGAGTCCATCACGCGCACGAAGGGAATGATGCCGCTGGTCTTGCCATTGAGGCCGACCGGTTCGCCGATGCCGCGCACCGAACCCCAGTAAGTGCCGATGCCGCCGCCGCGCGAGGCGAGCCAGACGTTCTCGTTCCAGGTCGCGACGATGCCCTCAAGGCTGTCGTCGACCGAATTCAGGTAGCACGAGATCGGCAGTCCGCGCCCGGTGCCGCCGTTCGACAGGACCGGGGTGGCAGGCATGAACCACAGCTTCGAAATGTAGTCGTAAAGACGCTGCGCATGTTCCTGGTCGTCGGCATAGGCATCCGCGACGCGCGCAAAGATGTCCTGATACTTCTCGCCGGGCAGCAGGTAGCGGTCGTCGAGCGTTTCCTTGCCGAAGTCGGTCAGAAGCGCATCGCGGCTTTCGTCCGTGACGATCGTGAAACGGCGGTCATGGATGGTCTTCGAATCGCTCTTGCGCGGCGCCTTCGCCGCGTCGACCAGATCTGCGGTGGCGATGTCGGTTTTTTCCATGGCGACTGCCGGGCCCTTGCCCGTCTCCTTGTTCTGTTTGCTCGCGTCCCGTGCCTCTACGGCACTGTCCGTATCCGAAGCCACCGCCCCGACATGTTCCACGTCAGCACTTTCCACGACCGCGTCGCTTTCGTTCCTGAAATCCACTTTTCGCCCCCGTGTCATCGCACTTGTCATCGAACTGCCCGAAAGCAGCTTCATCTCTTCCGCATCGGCCAGGCGGTACCGTCACGAGTCGGCGGGCATCTGCATCCCCGTCTACCAGATACGGTACAAAAAGAGAACGGAATTACCCGTTCCGCCTTGGTCCTTGAGGCTTCCGGTCGGCTTTCATACTGGGACTCGCCGCTTGGCGGATCAAGACCCACCAACTTGCGATCCCTCTAGGTATTGAGCCCCGGCCGCCGTCGCGACACAACCCATAGTGCCTGTTCTGAATTTCTCTGCAAGAGGGGCACCCCTGAAGCGAAGACTTTCCCACCGAACCGCTGGACAGCCCCGCCGCTCTCGCGACGCGTGGAAAGTCCTTCACCCGCGTCTCTGGCAAGTCCGAATGTCATGCCCGCACGGAAAAATTTTTCCCCAGTAATCTGACGACGAACGGAATCAGGAATACGACGAAACGAGTTCCCCTAAGCCCTGCCCGTGCCCCGATCTTGTCTGTCACCGCTTTCGCAGGCAAGCCGGGACACAATGCAACCGTCTTGTCTTTCAACGGTTATAAGGCCGCCTGACGCGAAAGCAGGCTGGCAGGAGGGAACCGGAATCATGCTCAACATCATCGGCGCCATCATCAGCGGCCTCGTCATCGGCGTTCTGGCGCGTTTCTTCTACCCGGGCGCGGTCGACATGGGCTGGATCGCCACGATTCTGCTGGGCATCGGCGGCTCGCTCGTCGCCGGGCTGGTTTCCAGCCGCGGGCAGAGCGATTTCAGCCGCGCCGGCTGCCTCGCCTCGATCATCGGCGCGATCGTGCTGATCTTCCTCGGTCGGCTGCTCGGAATCGGCACCTGATCACGGGTGCCTGCAGCGCGCATCGCTCCCCCGCCTGCGCGGGAATGACGCAAGAGGAGTGCGTACCCGGGCCCCGCCTCTCTAGGGAACCAGCACCGTGTCCTCAGCGACCGGAAGCGTCTCGGGGTAATCGAGCGTGTAGTGCAGGCCGCGGCTCTCGTGACGCCGCAGCGCCGAATCCACGATCAGTTCCGCCGATTGCAGCAGGTTGCGCAGTTCGACGAGATCGGTCGAGACGCGGAAGTGGCGGTAATATTCCTCCACTTCGCCATTGAGCATCTGGATGCGGTGCATCGCACGTTCCAGCCGCTTGGTGGTGCGCACGATGCCGACGTAGTTCCACATAAACCGGCGAATCTCGGTCCAGTTCTGCTTGATGACGACTTCCTCGTCCGAATCGGTGACGCGGCTCTCGTCCCAGTCGCGAATCGGCGGCGGGGCATCGAAAGCGTCCCAGTGGTCGAGAATGTGCGCGGCTGCCGCCTCGCCGAAGACGAAGCATTCGAGCAGCGAATTGGACGCAAGGCGATTCGCCCCGTGCAACCCGCTTTCGGTGCATTCGCCCGCGGCATAGAGCCCGGGCAGGTCGGTCCGTCCGTCCAGATCCACCAGCACGCCGCCGCAGGTGTAGTGCTGCGCCGGCACCACCGGGATCGGCTCCCTGGTCATGTCGATGCCCAGCGAGATCAGCTTCTCGTAGATGTTCGGGAAGTGCTCCTTCACGAACTCGGGCGGACGGTGGCTGATGTCGAGGTGGACATAGTCGAGGCCATAGCGCTTGATCTGGTCGTCGATCGCGCGGGCTACCACGTCGCGCGGCGCCAGTTCGGCGCGCTCGTCATAGTCGGGCATGAAGCGACGCCCGGTGACCGGGTGCCTGAGATGTCCGCCTTCGCCGCGCACCGCCTCGGTAATAAGGAAGTTCTTGACCTCCAGATTGTAGAGGCAGGTCGGGTGGAACTGCATCATCTCCATGTTGGAGACGCGTGCACCGGCACGCCAGGCCATGGCGATCCCGTCCCCGGTGGCGCCGCGCGGCGCAGTACTGAACCGATAGACGCGCCCCGCCCCGCCGGTGGCGAGCACCGTGGCACGCGCCGTATAGGCCTCGACGTGGCCGGTTTCCTCGTTGAGTGCATAGACGCCCCAGATGCGTCCCGAACCGGAATAGCGCATCTCGTGCCGCCCGGTTATAAGGTCGATGCACGAACGGCCCGGCAGCAGGGTAATGTTGGGGCTGTCCTCGGCAGCCTTGAGCAGCGCCTGCTGCACGGCCCAGCCGGTGGCATCGTTGACGTGGACGATGCGGCGATGGGAATGGCCGCCTTCCCGCGTCAGGTGCAGCGCATCGCCTTCCATGTTGAACGGCACGCCCAGCTCGACCAGCCGCCCGATCGCGCTCGGCGCGCGCTCGACGACGTATTCGACCGTCTCCAGCCGGTTGAGGCCCGCACCGGCGACCATCGTGTCACGGATATGCTCTTCGAAGGTGTCTCCGGCATCCAGCACGGCTGCGATGCCGCCCTGCGCCCAGGCGGTGGAGCCACCGGTCAACTGGCCCTTGGCGAGGACCAGAACCTTGAGCTTCGAGGCCAGTGCCAGCGCGGCGGTAAGGCCCGCTGCCCCTGAACCAATGACGACGACATCGTATTGCACGCTACTGCGATCTGACGGTTCCATCCCGCCTCATTGGCGAGAGACGCGCCCAATCGCAATAACCTGCCGGTAGATAGCCTGTCTTTTTGGCTGTTCCGCCCCCTGCCCTCCTACAAGGGCAGGTCAGGCTGCCTGGCTGGTAAGGCTGACGAAGACGTCCTCGAGATCGGCTTCGCGAGTCGTCACGTCGACGATCGAGAACCCCTGCGCCTGCACCGCCGAGAGGATCTCGCCGGCATTGGCGCGGTCCTTGTCGTACGTGATCTCGAGAATGCGTTCGCCGCTCGTCTCGCACTTCACGAAGCCGGGGTGGCTGGGCAGTTCGGTCAGGTCGCGATCGAGCGTGAGCACCAGGATCTTCTCGCGTGCCATGCCCACCAGTTCGCGGGTCGGCTTGTTGGCGATCAGTTCGCCGTGATTGATGATGGCGATGCGGTCGCACAGTTCCTCGGCTTCCTCGAGGTAGTGCGTGGTGAGCACGATCGTCACGCCTTCGCGGTTCATCTCGGTAACCAGTTCCCAGAGCTGGCGGCGCAATTCCACGTCGACACCCGCGGTCGGCTCGTCGAGCACCAGCACCGGCGGCTGATGGACAAGCGCCTTGGCGATGAGCAGACGGCGCTTCATCCCGCCAGACAGCGTGCGCGCATAGGCATCGCGCTTGTCCGCGAGGTGGACGGCGCGCAGCAGTTCCTCGCTGCGGCGCAAATGCTTGGCGATGCCGTAGAGGCCCGCCTGGATCTCCAGCACCTCGTAAGGCGTGAAGAAGGGATCGAAGACGATCTCCTGCGGGACGATACCGATCGAACGCTTTGCATTGCGCTGGTCCCGATCGATGTCGAAGCCCCAGATATCGATCGAACCGGAGGTCTTGCGAACGAGGCCCGCCATGATGTTGATCAGCGTCGACTTGCCCGCGCCGTTGGGGCCGAGCAGACCGAAGATCCCGCCTTCCGGAACATCGAAGGAAACGCCCTTGAGGGCCAGCTTGCCCTCGCCGCCACCGGCCGGGGCGTAGCGCTTCTTGAGGTCGCGAATGGAGATGGCGGGGGCTGAAGTGCTGGTCATTCCTGCGCATTTGGGGGAAGTTGCTTCCCGGGTAAAGCCCCGGCTGGCAAGGCGGTATGCGAAGCCCCTTCCCCGGACCATGCAAGATCTTCCCACACGCGGTTGCGAATCTGCGCCGTTCCCGGCTGGAAATGGCCCGCACTCGCTGCTAATGGCGCAGCTCATGAGCAACGCGCCCGAAACCGTCTACACCGATTCCCATCGCGTCTCCTGCGACGGGGCTTCCGACATCCGCGCCAACGGCGCCTACAAGCCCGCAGCGCTGGGCCATCCGCGCGTGTGGATGGAGATCGACGAAAAGGGTTATGTCGAATGCGGCTATTGCGATCGCCGCTTCGTCCTGAAGGGCGGCCCGGCCGACCGGCAGGCAGCCTGATCGGCACTCGTTCCCCCCCCCCGCCCGGGCGGCCCCCCCCCTCAA